>JBQCFO010000398.1:0-10343 GCA_051959055.1 Ginsengibacter sp.
CTATCTGCCGTTTGCGAAAAGCTTTGCGTTTATAAAATCCTTCGTAGTTTTTATCGAACGAACGTAATATGCCCATAAACGCATTGCTCGAAAAAAACAAAGCCAGAAACAAGCCAAACGATAATAATCCATTGCGGGGCCGGTGCAAAAAATCGTATAGGAATTGAATGATGGCGGTATTGTTTTGCTTGCCCGGAACAATATCCCGTATGAGGCTAAATAATGCCCGGATGAATTGTTTGGATATGGGTAAATAGGGTATTAAGGTAAATACAAAAATCAGCACCGGCGGAATGGCCATAAATATATTAAACGATATGGCGGCAGCCCGTTCCGCTATACTGGTGCGCCGTACCTGCCGTACAAACGATTTCAACAATTGGTGGAGCGATATGCCGCTCAATCCATGCAGATATATGTTCTGCCCCCAGGCATGGTACTCTTTTGCCGGCTTTGTAATTAGCGTTTTTTCTTTTGATTTATTGGCAGCTGGCATTACCTCGTTTGCTGGTTGGCTTGTCTGGCGGAGTCCCGCTGGTTTAATACTTGCTGATAAGCTCTTGCTTTTTGCATATGTTCGGCATAACTATTACTAAACACATGCGTACCGTTGAAGGCGCTGTTGGCTACAAAATAAAGATACTCCGTTGGCGGAGCATTCAATACGGCTTCAATAGTGGTTTTGGATGGCGTGCATATGGGGCCTGGCGGCAAACCTCTGTTGCGATAGGTATTATACGGCGATTCGGTAAACAAATACTTTTGGTAAATGCGTTTTAAGCCGAAATCCCGCATGGCAAATTTAATCGTGGGATCGGCCTGTAGAGGCATACCTTTATTCAAGCGATTGAGATATACGCTGGCAATCGTATCTTTCTCGGAATGGGCATTGGTTTCTTCTTCCACAATAGAAGCAAGGGTATATACCTGCTGCGGCGATAATCCCAACCTTTCAGCTTTTTGTCTGCGTTCATCGTTCCAGAATTTTTTGGAGGCAGCATATAGTTTGTCATATATTTTTTCCGGTGTGGTATTCCAGAAATAAGTATAGGTATCGGGGATAATACGCCACAGGGCATTGGTCGTATCAGCGCCATAGGGTTGTAACGAATCGGGATTATTTAAAAAAGCTATCATTTGTGCCGAATCACATTCAAAACGGTTACCTACCATACGGGCCAGGTCTTCTTTGGTGCGTATCTTGGTAATCACCAGGTTAACCGGCGTTTGTCGCCCATTGCGCAGCATACGTACAATAGTAAGCAAACTGCTTCCTTTTTTAATTTCGTATTTACCAGGTTTGATATTGTTCCAGTATTTTAATTGTCCGGCCAGCCAGGCAAAAGCAGCAGTATGTTTAATGATACCATTTTTTTTCAGTGAATCTACTACAGCTTGTTTAGTAGCGGCATTGGTACGTATATATAGTGCTTTTTTAGGTGAAGAAAAATTTGTTGCCGGACCTAAAAAAATCCAGGCGCCGGCTAATGCGCCAATAATAAGCAGCAAGACAATAATCAGGATAATTTTTTTCATAAAAAGAATGTACCGTCCATTTATAAAAAAACCCTGCCGGATAGACAGGGTTGGCACTATTAAGTATAAAATTATTTTTGAGGAGCCGGTTGCTGCTGAGCCGGAGCAGGAAAGGTGCCGGTATTAGGCGCTGGAGCTGTTTGGCTTGGAACAGGTGTAGTACCTACATTTTCCAGACGATTATGCTGGCTGTTACTACCGTTGGAAATGAATACTGTAGAGATAATGCACAGTACGGCAATAACGGCGGCAAATATCCAGGTACCTTTTTCCAGCACGTCATTTGTTTGCTTTACCCCCATAAACTGGCTACTGAAGCCGGCAATATTACCGGATAAACCACCGCCTTTGGGGTTTTGCACTAACACAAAAAGGCTTAATGCAACGGAAGCAATTAAAATAAGGATTAAAAATAGGATAGTCATATATTATGGAACTTTTTTTAATTGATCAATTTTGGCTGCAAAATAAGCTCTTTTAGAGGGATTCTGCAAACTTAATTTGTTATAAACGTCTATAGCTTTTTCAATATTGCCCTGTTTTAACCATACTTCTGCCATTGTTTCCGTTACAATATCGGTCTTTTCAATAGAATGCTCGGCTAGGTTTTGCACTTTGTGTTCGCCGGTAGCATCTATGTTTTTATCTATGGTGGCGGCTGGCAACCGTTTCATGGTTTTAAGCCATTCGGTAAAGCTTTTTAATTGTTTGCCAAAGCGGTCGGTAGACACTTCTTCCTGCGATAGTTTAATACCTTGCGAAGCAAAATAATCTACGGTATGATAGGGTTCAAAAGTGAGTGATTCTTTATCCTCTTCATTTTCTTCAGGTACGGCAGCCTCGGGTTCGGCTGTGAGTTCCCTATTTGGTTCCTGTAAAGCTGTTTCTGCTAAAATAACCGGTTCGTCAATAGTGGTAGCTATCGCTTCTTCTTCCGGTGCCGGTTCCATTACAATAGCTATAGGCGATTCGGTGGCTTCTTCAGCAATATCTTCCACTATATCCGGTGCTGTATCAGCTATGGACTCGGTGGTATCAGGTGTTTCAAAATGGAAATCGGTTAGGAAGTTTTCGGTATGAATAAAGGCTTCAAATTGCAGCGGATCATAATAGTATAATACGGCTTTTTGCAGTTGCGCTTCGTATGCCGGATCGTTTTCCTGGTTCAGCTTTTTTAACAAAGCCAACTGAGCCGGTACAAAATACGGATAGCTTTGCGTAACCGCTCTGATTTCCTCAATGGTACTTTCTGCCATGGTTTTGTGCAAAAAAGGTTGGGTTAAGGCATCCAGTTCTTCGTTCATACGGCAAATTAACCAAACTTACCAATTAGAAAATATTCTGGTAAAAATATCGTCTGTCATATTGCGTACTATTTCGTCTAAAAGCTGCGTTTGCGCCGCCTGAAAAGATAGTCCCGCCGAAAATTCGAAGCTGCGGCTTACATCATATTCCTGCACCTGATTATTCAGCGTATTGCGAACGGTAATATGCACAGCCACCGTAAGCCGGTTCATAGATGCCTGCTGCCGGTTGTTGGTGCCGGAGTTGGATATCCCCGAAGTAGAAACTGAAAAGTCGGTAACCGTACCATTAATATCATAGTGGGCATTATCGCTATTAGTCTGCGTCAACCGCGTTTGATTAACGATTTTTTGCTTAAGATGATCGGTCAGTTGGGGGCTTAATTGCGGATTGACATAGGGTGCCCGGTTCTCAATGAAGTTCACCCGCACGGTTTTGATACTATCAGGTATAGATACATCCGCAAAGCTATATACGCCACAACCGGTGGTAGTGGCAAAAAGCAAAACAAAAAGCGCCAAAGAAGCAATCGGCCACAGTTTAAGCAGACCGGTCTTTTGAACTTTGAACGTTGAACTATGGACTGTGAAAGACTTATTCATCAATATTGTATTCTTTTAATTTTCGATAGAGGGTTCGTTCGCTGATGCCTAAATCCGCAGCGGCATCTTTGCGTTTGCCTTTGTGTTTTTTCAGGGCTTTAATAATCAGTTCTTTTTCCTTGTCCATAATATTCAGGCTTTCTTCTACTTCTTCATGTTCCTGAATGTCGTTTGAATGCATAATGACTGATTGCGCCGGCTGTACGTTATGCGGCATCAGCGCCGGCTGGTTCACTTCGGGCTTTTGCAGTTCCTTAATATCGTTAATCAATGATGGGTTTTGATGTACGATATTGGGATTTTGTATCACTTCAAAAAACAATCTTTTTAGTTCGGTTACATCCCGCTTCATATCAAAAAACAGCTTGTAAAGTATCTCCCGTTCGCTGGCAAACTCATGTCCGGACTGCCCCTGCGGATGGGCTAAAACGGGCAGGCGGTTGTTAGAGGTTTGCGGTAAAAATCGGCCCTATTCTTTAGCATTCACCATGCGGTCTGTAGCCAGTACGGAAATTTGTTCGGCCATATTCTTTAGTTCCCGCACATTACCGGGCCAAGGGTAATTGACTAACAACTGACGGGCTTCATCGTCCAATTGTACCGGCGGTGTTTTGTAGCGTTCTACAAAATCCACTACGAATTTGCGGAACAATATCAGTATATCTTCTTTGCGGTCTCTTAACGCTGGCACTCGTATAGGAACGGTGCTTAAGCGGTAATATAAATCTTCCCGAAACTTATTGTGTTCTACTAACTGTAATAAGTCTTTATTGGTAGCCGCTATTACCCGTACATCGGTTTTTTGCACTTTGGAAGATCCCACACGGATGAACTCACCGGTTTCCAGTACCCGTAGCAAACGAGCCTGCGTTCCCAGCGGCATTTCGCCAATTTCATCCAGAAAAATAGTGCCGCCATTAACGGTTTCAAAATAACCTTTGCGGCTTTCCACTGCACCGGTAAATGAACCTTTTTCGTGGCCAAACAGTTCTGAATCAATAGTGCCTTCGGGTATGGCGCCACAGTTAACTGCAATAAAGGGATTATGCTTGCGTGCCGAAAGCGAATGGATGATATGTGAAAAGACCTCTTTACCTACGCCGCTTTCACCGGCAATCAACACGGTAAGGTCGGTATTAGCCACCTGAACTGCTACCTGCAAGGCATAGTTCAATGCCGGCGAATTGCCAATAATGCCAAATCTGTTTTTAATACTTTGTAAATCCATACTCAATGTAATAGAGATTGAACTTCCTGTTTTAATATCGGCAAATCATTATAAATAATTCCCCCAAACAGTGGAATGGGTAATTAAATCGTATTCTTGTACCAATATGTGTCTGAGCCTGCTAATTTTACGTTTATCCGAAATATCAAATTCCGTATCAAGTTTGTTTGCCTTATACTATTTCACCCAATAGGGTAGCCTGTGTACAATCGCTTACTTTTACCTGCACATAGTCACCGGGTCGGTAATCATATTCTGCTTTTGGAAATACAATTACTTTGTTTTGACTGTTGCGCCCCATCCAGTGTTCGTCGCTGCGCTTGGATGTGCTCTCGATTAATACCTTAAACGTTTTGCTCAAATCGGCTTTATTGCTTTGCTGTGATAGTTTGTTTTGCAGTTCTACTATTTCCTGCAAACGTCTTTTCTTTATCTCTAAAGGTATATCGTCCGTATAGCGGCGTTGGGCTAAAGTACCTGGACGTTCACTGTAAAAAAACATATAGCTCATATCGTACTGGCTATATTCCATTACCTCTAACGTTTGCTGATGATCATCTTCGGTTTCGGTGCAAAAGCCGGCAATAATATCTGAACTAATACCACAATCGGGCATGATTTCGCGTATGCGATTGACTTTGGCTATATACCATTCACGGGTATAGTTGCGGTTCATTAGTTGCAACACTCTGGTAGAGCCACTTTGCACCGGCAGATGGATATACTTGCATATATTTTCATACTTCGCCATGGTACGTAATACGTCATCTGTAATATCTTTTGGATGCGAAGTAGAAAATCTGACGCGAAGCAAAGGTGAAATCTGTGCTACTTTTTCCAACAAATTTGCAAAAGAAACCACCGAATTATCTATTGTATTTACCCATTGATAACTGTCCACATTTTGTCCTAATAAAGTTACTTCACGATAACCTTCATTAAATAAATCTGCACATTCTTTTATTACAGAAGCAGCGTCCCTGCTTCGTTCGCGCCCACGCGTAAAAGGGACTACACAAAACGAACACATATTATTACACCCCCGCATAATGCTTACAAAAGCGGTTACACCATTGCTGTTTAACCTGATAGGAGAAATGTCGCCATAAGTTTCTTCGCGGCTCAATAACACATTCACACCTTTTTGACCGCTTTCTGCTTCCTCAATTAACGATGGCAACGAACGATAAGCATCCGGACCGATTACGATGTCTACTAATTTTTCTTCCTCCAGAAATTTTGATTTCAACCTTTCGGCCATGCATCCCAATACGCCGACTAATAAACCGGGGTTGTGTTTTTTAATTTTTCTGAATTCGGTCAGACGTTTTCTCACAGTCACTTCTGCTTTTTCACGAATGGAACAGGTATTGATAAAAATCATGTCTGCATCTTCAAATTGGTTCGTAATTCCAAACCCTTGCTTTTGCAAAATGGAAGCGACAACTTCACTATCAGCGAAATTCATTGCGCAGCCATAACTTTCTATATAAAATTTTTTTGTAAAAGGGTTGCTGGTAATTTGTTTCGGTGCAAACGCTTCTCCCTGCCTGCTTTCATCGTGTTTTTTCTCAAGAATTAATTCCTGCATTTCTATATTATTTCTTAGCGGGCAAAGATAATAAATTAAAAAATTGCGTCAGTATGGCAGAAAAGTTAATTCAATGGATACATTGTTCCATTGTTATATGGTTCCATTGTTATATGGTTATATTGTTCCATTGTTATATGGTTACTTGTTAACTATGCAATTCGCAATTCGGTTTTGGCAGCAAAACAAGTAATAAGGCGTTTTTGTATTTTCACATTTTCACATTTTAGTATTTTCACATTCTAGCCTTACTCTTTTCCAATAAATTTTGCCACTCTCAAAATTCTTCCTTCGGTTAACGAAAGGGTATCATCTTTTAAATAATAATGATTGGCCGTAGAAAGCGCTTTAAAAAAAGCGTTTTCGTATTCGATTCCCGGGCAGAATATTTTTGTACTTACAAACGAGCTGAAGGCAATTTCGTTATTTTTTAAAACATACGTACCTGAAAAAGCATTGCAACCACCGTTACCTTCTACGCGGTATTGGTCTTTGTGCAATATCAGGTACATTTCTTTATGTTCCGGAGTATCCAAAATGGGTTTTCCCATTAATTCTACTAAAGTCCAGTGTGTATCCTGTAGCGGAATCTTTGATGTCTCGATACTTGCAATATCTTTTTTCATTTTGTTTGATGGATTGCAATTCATACAAATGGCTGTAAACCCCAGGAGAGCAGCAATGACGATTTCAAATCTGATTTTCATGGATGTTCATTTTTATTTTTCGGGGAAATAATTCCATATCTTTTCGGAATATGTTTACTTTGACTTTTAATTTATCCTGATGGCCAAAAGAAGAAAACTGTTTTCGCCCATTACCATTCTGATGATCGTGATTGTAATTGCCGCGTTGGCCACCTGGTTTGTACCCGCAGGAAAATACAATACACTTTCCTACAATGACCACAATTTCAAATATAGTACCGATTCTTCCGAGGTTATTTTAGCTTTTAATAAACACACCCTTGACAGCCTCGGTATTTTTATTTCTCCCGAAAAGTTTGCTTCCGGTTCTATCAGAAAACCGGTTTCGGTTCCGGGTACTTTTCACCTGATTGCAAAAAATTCTCAGGGTGCGGTAGATATCCTGGAAGCGCCTTTGAAAGGAATTACAGATGCAATAGAAATTATTTTATTCCTGCTCATTATCGGGGGATTTATGAATGTTTTTCATGAAACAGGCGCCATGGTAAAGGGTCTTACATCACTTTCTTATAAGATGAAAGGAAAAGAAGCGTGGCTAATCATTACGCTTACTTTTTTATTTTCATTTGCAGGCGCTTCTTATGGAATGGCCGAAGAAGCATTGGTTTTTTACCCGGTAATGGTTCCATTATTTCTGGCAGCAGGATATGATCTTTTAGTACCTGTTGCTGTAATTTTTGGCGGTACAAATTTGGGAACACTTTCTTCTTTTACAAATCCGTTTTCAACAATTATCGCATCAAACGCGGCTGGTGTAAACTGGGCTGATGGCCTGTCGGAGCGGATCTTAATGTTTTTGGTTTCTACAGCCATCATGATTTGGTATTTGGTTCGTTATGCTCAAAAAGTAAAAAAAGATCCGACAAAATCACTTGTTTATCAAACAGATGGCAACGTTGTTTCTCCTTATGAAAATATAAAAAGCGAAGAATCTGCAGAGCCGTTATCTACCAGAACCAAACTTTTGTTAGTACTTTTTTTAGGTACTTTTTTAACGATGATCGCGGGCGTTGTATGGTTCGAATGGTGGCTGCTGGAAATGTCGGCTTTATTTCTTGGTGTTTCAATTTTAATTGCAGTCATAACAAGAACAAACGAACGAAAATTTCTTGAACAATTTATAAAAGGCGCAGAAAGTTTATTGGCGGTTGCATTTATTGTAGGTGTTGCGCGCGGCGTAACCATTGTATTGAATGACGGACATATCAGCGATTCCATTTTATTTTATTCCGCAAAATTAGTGAGTGGAATGCCGCCATCGCTTTTCATTATTGTATTGCTTCTTTTGTTTATGATTTTTACTTTATTTATTTCTTCTTCATCCGGCATGGCGGTACTTACCATGCCGATCATTGGTGGACTTGCGGTGATAGTAAATGTGCCTGGAAGAGAAATTGTAAATTCTTATTTATTTGGAATGGGCATCATGGGGTTTCTGACACCAACCGGATTAATTTTACCTTCTCTTGCGTTGGTAAATGTGAGTTTGAAAGCCTGGTGGAAATTTATCTATCCATTGCTGATCATTCTTTTTATTGTTTGCTCCCTGTTTTTAATGGTAGGAATTTATATAAAATAACTATAATTAAAATTTCACATTTCAGTTAAAATTAGGGTGTAGTATTTGCGGTTTTCTGATTAAAAAAATACAATCATGAAAATAAAAAATCTTGAAAGATTCGTATCCTGTTTATTTGTTGCATTGCTGATTTCGATGCTTTTATTTAATTGTTCTTCATCAAAAAATGCTGTGAAATTAAATTCTAGTGACGTGAAAAATATGGTCGATTCTTCCCGTTTTGTTTTTGTTGCTGAAAGAGTGATTCCTTTACGCGGAGCCTCCCGCTATCTTACTTCAAGGTACGATGTAGTGGTAAAAAAAGATACCGTAAGTTGTTATCTTCCTTTCTTCGGACGCGCTTTTCAGGCGCCAATGGATCCATCAAAAGGAGGAATTCAATTTACATCAGCCAACTTTTCTTATAACGCTACAGCAAAAAATAGTAATCAGTGGGAAGTGACCATCAGGCCAAACGATTATTCAGATGTGCAGCAATTATTTTTCAATATTTTTAACAATGGAACTGCCAGTTTGAATGTAGTGAGTACCCACAGGGATGCGATTTCATTTTCAGGTCATATTGAAAAAATAAATCAATAAAAATGGATCAGCAAACAGGAAAATATGTTGTCATTGCAGGAATAATTATTGTTTTGGCTGGAATCATCATTTATTTCTTCCATGATTATTTTAAATGGATTGGAAAGCTACCCGGCGATTTCAGGATTGAAAAAGAAAATTTCCGTTTCTATTTTCCCTTGGCTACGATGGTCATCCTTAGCCTCTTAATTACCATCATGATTCATATTTTTAAAAGATTTTTCTAACGATTTTTGCATGAAATATTTTGTTGAAAAGAATTCTGTTGTGCGGCAAATTTGGGGTAAAAGTGATACCGTGCTTTTTATTTTTGCCGGTGCAGCTGCCGAGTTTGCTTTGAACAAAGCAGTGGATTGGCTTTACTTTACCGGAAGGCTTCCAACAGATCCTTTGGGAAGATTATTTTCAACAGTTAGCTATGCACGAAAAATAATTTTTGCTGAAAATGAACCTGCATTAAAAACAATTGATTCAATTTTTACGATTCATAAAGTAGTTGAAAATAACCGCGGAGAACCGATACCAGACTGGGCTTACAGAGATGTATTATATATGTTAATTCATTATTCTATTGCCTCTTTTGAAGTGCTGGAACGAAAATTAGCCGCGGAAGAAAAAGAAGAAGTTTATAATGTTTTTTATCGTTTTGGAATGAGGATGAAACTAAAAGATCTGGCGCCCAATCACATTGAATGGATGCAGCAAAGAAAAACGGATATGCAAAATGATCTTGCGAAAAGTAAATATACTTTAGATCTTTTTAAGCAGTACAAAAAACATCTTGGAGCTGTTCGTTATTTTATTTTAATAGAAGGACAAAAACTAATTATTCCGGAAAGAGTAAGAGAATTATTAGGATTCAAAAAAACTTCATTTCTCAAATTCCTTTTGCCTTTTTATAAATTCAGCCGGCTTTCGCATTTTGATGATAGTATAAAAAAATTGCTGCTACCTAAAAAATATCTAATGGAAATTTATGAGCTTGATATTGAGTAAAGGGTACATTAAAAAAATGTGGCATAAAAATTTCTTTTGCTTTGTTATTACTAATTCTTTAAATTAAATTATCATGGCAAAGTATGGAAAAAAATCAGAAAAAAAAGTTGAAGAAGCAATGCATGAAATGCATGAAGGCAAATTAAAAAGCGGACGAAGTGGCAAGAAAGTTAACAATCCAAAACAAGCGATAGCAATTGGATTATCAGAAGCAAGA
>JBQCFO010000399.1:0-3537 GCA_051959055.1 Ginsengibacter sp.
GATATGGATTAGCCAATGGCGATCCTAAATTTGAAACAATTGAACAGTCGCTGCGAAAGCAGCCAACGATAAAAGTGCCTGCTATAATACTGGATGCAAAAGCCGATGGTGTTGAACCATTTTCGGGAACGGGTAAAGATGCCGGTTATTTTGAAGGTGGTTATGAAAGAAGAGTCGCTAAAGGAATTGGACATAATCTGCCCCAAGAGGCGCCTGCCGAATTTGCCAGGTCGATTTTGACATTTGTTGGGTTATAAAGACTGCCACCAATAACTAAGATTTCGTTTGCCCAACGGGCAAGAAATGAAACCTTGGTTGAACGAAACCTATAACCTGTTGGTGCGGTATGGGTATGGCGGTGTTTTATAAGACCAGAGTAGCCGGAAGGGTTGTTTTTTTACGTGAAAAGGAGACACCACCAACCCTTTATGGTGAACATATCTTTATAACTCTTGACGCAATCGACCTCTTTTTTGACGTGATGACACTTTATATATTTTGTAGTCAAGTAGTACATTTGAACACTTACAAATCAATTATAATAACTATGCCATTAATCAATCCTCACATTAACTTCAACGGAAATGCCGAAGAAGCGTTTATCTTTTACAAATCGGTATTTGGCGGAGAATTCGCAAAAGTTATCCGCTTCAAGGACCTTGCAAGTCCTCAATTCCCCGTAGCGGAAAAGGAAGAAAATAATATCATGCATATTGCTTTGCCAATCGGTAAAAGTAATATGTTGATGGCCAATGATGTTCCGGAAAGTATGGGAAAAACGAACGAAAACGAGAACAGAAGTAAAATCGTAATTATTGCAGAAAGTAAAGAAGAAGCAGACAAATTATTTAATGGGCTTTCAGAAGGAGGACAAATAGAAGGGCCTATTGGTGATGGTCCCTGGGGTACATATTTTGGTTGTTTTAGAGACAAATACGGTATTGAATGGATTGTGGAATTTGACCCAAAATATAACGAAGAAAAAGAGAGTTAAGCAACCGTTTAATACTCAAATTTCATTGCGCCCAAGCAATGAAATCTTGGTTGAACGAAACCGGGCTTACTGTTATGGAGTTTTTGTTTTGGGAAGCCTATTCACAAGTTCACATAAAGATTAATGAATATTAAATTCAATTTCATTTGTGAAACTTTAGTCAATTTTGTCAAGATTGATAATGCGGCTGCTTTTGTCTTTGCTGTCTTTTTTTGGTTAAGTATTTTCTAACCGGCATATCATAAAACTTCATGACCAGATAAGCAAAACCGACCATGAAAATGACGCCCAAAATAATGATATAGGTTAACTCATCTGTCGCCGGCTTTTCATTTGTAAAATAATTTCCAAAGACCCATATAGCTGCATAATGCGTCATGTAAAGCGGATAGGAAATATTGCCGGAAAACCGGCAAACCTTTTTCCACTGGGGCGAAAGGCTTGAGCCCGCTCCGAGAGAAACCAGCAATGGAAAATAAAAGAGTACAACCAGGGCCTCCGTCAGCCAGTTCCACTCAGACCCGGGCATAATAACGGCTAAAAACAACAAAATGGCCAGGCCTGTAAATCCAATTTTGTTCTTAATGATCCAATTGGAACGGTAGAGCAAGAGTCCCGCTAAAAAGGAGTAGGCTACACGGGCGCCACCATCTAAGAAATTATCTTTTGACCATCCACCCAGCAGGTTTCCTGAACGGTAGCTAACGAAGCAAATGCCTGCAGCAGCCAGGAGCGTTAATGCTGCCAGGGAGCGACGGCCTACTTTATAAAGAACGAAAGCATAAAAAATATTCGCAACATATTCCCAAAAAAGTGACCAGGATGGCGCATTGAAGGCAAAGAGGTTAAAAGCACGCTCTTCCATCAGGGGAAGCGGAATAAGAAAAAGTGAGCAAATAAACAGCAAAATAAGTTTGCCTGCGTCGAAGGCTATGGGTGATGCAAAAGGATCCAAAAAAAAGCCTAATAATCCTAATACAGAACCCAGAATCACTAAAGGGTGCAATCTTATCAGCCTCGACTTGAAAAACTCCCCTACACCCATTTTCCCGATACGGTTATCATAAGCATACCCTATTACAAATCCGGATAAACAGAAGAAGAAATCAACCGCTAAAAAACCATGACCAATAAAGTTTTGGCTGGAATCGGGAAAAATCCATTCCATAAAGTGGAAAATGACAACAGCCAGCGCTGCTACACCTCTTAATCCATCAAGAATCTCAAAATGCTTTTTCGTATGTAATATACCCGGGTTCAAATTTTCCTTAATCATGTGCTTAGATAGGGATGAAAAATTTTTTCCACCGCTAACACCAGACCTTTGGCAATAGCGACAGAAGCGCTAAATTTAAGCAACAAATCGGAATTAGGTGGTACTGCCGGGATAATCTGAAAAAATCGTTTAAGCCGCCACTACTCAGATCTCTTTATCGTTGTGTGTGTGTGAATGCACGAATATAGCAAGAAGAAAAAATTGGTGACGTGCTAAAAATGAGGAATAGATCTTTTCCATTAGTATTTCCGGCAGAATAACTCTAATGAGCGAGAGTAGTGTCGATGAAAATAGTTCCGGACTGAAAAATAGCTGAAAGCCCAAGGTTTCTTTCGGAAAATTGATTTATACAGTAAACCTGGCAAGTGAACCCGAAGGCTACTGTAGGTTTAGTTCAAGGTATTGCGCAAAGCGGGGCATACGCAACTTAGCCTCAGCTTTTTGTTCACTAATCAGAATCAGATCCGGCTGACTGAACGCAGATAAACAATAGAATATATTTTGTACTTTGGTTTCCCAATTGGTTTAATTAAGCCAGTCTGACGAACCACAGAATATCGGCACATCAGCAAGCCATTAACCATAAGTACCAAACCAAAACCTCGACACAAACAAATGAAACGAAAACTAATTACCCTTCCGACAATCCTAATGACAATTTTCTATTTAAGTTTTACAAATAAAAATGAAATTGGACAATGCTATATCTCGTTTAAAACATCAACCAACTTGATACCTTCTGAAGCTGACAGACTTCCGGAAAGTTCTGAAAAAATTAGAATTGTAAAAACGGAAAATGGTGAGGTTGAGGTAACCCGTATTGACGGATACAGAGTTTTATATAACAACGAGAAAAAAGTACCATTTGTAAACTTGAAAGTTGAGCTTTCAGAAAAGAGCGCCTACCAACAAGATCAAAAAAATTTAATTGATAACTTAAAGTATCTAAATTCTCATTCCACAGGTATGGAGACAAAGGACTTAATAGAACTTGAATTTAATGATTATAAAGTTTATGGATTAAGTCGTAACACAATTGAATCGGGAAGTACTTTAGGAACATTTGTTATGTTTCCAGGTAAGGGTGTTACAGTTTACTTTTATTTCAATAATTTGAAACCGGAATATAGAAATTTTGTGAACGTTGACGATTATAAAAAACAACGAGACAAATTTTTAGAAGAGTATACAAAATATCTGACAACCTGCAAAGACTAACATGTACTGGTAACATCAGAATAAATTTTTGATCTTTAAATAATGAACT
>JBQCFO010000400.1:0-2409 GCA_051959055.1 Ginsengibacter sp.
GTTGCCCACTTTTATATAATCAGGTAATTTAGCTGTAATAAAGATTTGTTCTCCATTTCCTAAAGCTCCTGCAGTCTCATATAAGATTCCGTCACCTCCTACAATAGAATCAAAGAAAGAAAATGCATCTTCGTTCTGAACCAACTCATAATCCCTTCCAACTATTCCCAAAACATGATTTGTATCAGTTCTGACAGTTGCATAAAAATTAGGAATTTCAATTCGCGAAACCATTTCATTTTCATTATTGTTGAAATTTTCATTTGGTTCTTTGTTGGTGAATACTTTTCTTTTTTGAACTGTATAATTCAGTCCGGCAAATTGAATGGCTTCCTTGCTGGTCGGGTAATCCTGTATTATTTTTCCTAAGCCGTGCCACGGTTTTTCTTTTACAGAAAAGAAACTATGGATTCCTGTTTGTTCGTTAAAATTGAGATTGTGTGCCATAATATTAATTTTTCAAAATGATTGATAATAGTTCTATTGTGCCGAAAAAAAATAAGTAAGTTTTTACTTTCCATTTTTCTTTTCGGCGCTAATTTTTTTAAAATGGTAAATCTTCTTTTATTTCTTCCTTCCGGATATTGATAACTTTTCCCGAATTTCCATTCAGATTATTCTTGTCCTTTTTTCCGAAAGAATGAATTTTAATAGAATTTACATGGCAGTTCAAAGAGGCTTTCGCGTTGCCTTCTGAATCAGTATAGGCGCTTACATAAATACGTCCACTTACTTCCACCATACTTCCTGCAGTGAGGAAATCAGCAATTTTTGGATTACGCCAAAAAGAGCAGTTTATGAAAGTTGAGAATTGTTTTATTTCGCTGTCCTTTGATTTAAAGTAGTCATTAACTGCCAAATTAAAATTGACTACTTTTCTTTCATCTTTGAGTTGATTAACAACAGCATTTTTTGTGATTCTTCCAATGAATTCCATAATTGTAAATTTTTATTGTGATTGAATTTGGTTACTAATTGAAAAATAAACTGAGATTTTTTGAGCCTAACCTATTTGTGCAATTTTCATGGCTAAGCTTTTTATCGGGGTAATAAATTGTTATATCCACATTCAAAACAATTACACAAGCTGAAATGAGAGATTTTGCGCGACTGCATTTTTTCTTTCGTTGCATCTCCCTCGAAAGAAACATTGAACGGGAAAGTTGTTGAGATTGCATGATTGATATTTTAAAATTCGTTTGAGAAAAGAAAACTTTTTTTAAAAGAAAAAATGGAAAAAAAGAAAGCTGTACTAAAAAGGGCGCATAAAAGCCAAAAGGAAACGGAATAAATGATGGCCACGAGGAAAGGTTTGTGTTTATGCCGTAAGCATTTGGCAGACTTTAATCTGCAAAAGAGATACGCCCGATAACTTTGCTTTCGCTTTTGTACATTTTTCTAAAAACAGTACTAATAATTAGATTGTTGGAAGTCAATTTTATTTTGCAAAAAAAGATGTAAGGAGAATTCTCCCTTGCGTATAAGAAATTCTTGGTTTCATTTTGTTAAGTGAAGCAAAAGGGAAAAGATAAATATTTTAAAGATGAAGAAGCCCTGAAGCTGATCGGCGCTAAGATTCGGGAAATCAGAACAATTAAGAAAATGTCGCAGGAAACATTGGCAAACAGTTGCGATATTGATTATAGCCAGATTAATAGAATGGAATTAGGAAAAGTAAACTTTGGAATTTCCTATTTATTTAGAATCGCCCAGGCGTTGGAAGTCGATCCAACAGATCTATTGTAACATAAAATATTCTTCTTGAATATCCTTCTGGGGGCAATTCTGGAACCATGTCCTTGCTTAAATTGATTATGAGAAGCTAACCTTAAATGAAACTTCCATGGATCAATTAATTGCATTTCTGAATTCAATTCATGAACTAAGACCAGATACTATCGAATATTTATACAAAAATTTGAAAAGGATTGAAATTCCTAAAAAACATTTTGTTCTTACTCAAGGCCATATTTGTAGAAATATATATTTTGTACAGAAAGGATTATTGAGGTGCTATTATGAAAAGGATGGGAAAGAAATAAGTTCATGGTTTATGCAGGAAGGCGATGTAATTGTATCAGTAATTAGTTTTTTCAATCAAATTCCAAGCGCAGAGAATATCCAAACCATTGAAGATTGTATTTTATATTTTGTTGATTACAAAGAGCTGCAATTTCTTTATGATAACTTCCCTGAATTTAATTTCGTAGGAAGAATTCTAACCGAGAAATATTACCAATTAAGTGAGCAGCGTTTATATTCAATAAGAATGCAAAGAGCTCATGACAGATATCATTTGTTGCTCGAACAATTTCCCCAATTTATTTTAAGAGTCCCTTCGAAGTATCTTGCTTCGTACCTTGGAATTACAGAAGAAACGCTAAGCCGCATCAGAGCATTAAAATGAAT
>JBQCFO010000401.1:0-2986 GCA_051959055.1 Ginsengibacter sp.
AACACAGGCGCAATACACAGAGTTTGGAAGAAAGTATAAATTCTCCAGGCTCTTTACCGTAAAGGATTTCAAGGAAAAAATTCCCATTCACGAATACGATGATCTGAAGCCGTACATCAATCGAATGATGGCCGGCGAGCAAAATATTTTGTGGAATACTCCAATCAATTGGTTTGCAAAAAGCAGTGGAACCACTTCTGACAAAAGTAAATTTATTCCGATCAGCGAAGACAGTTTAAAAGACATTCATTTTAAAGGATCCAAAGATGTTTTGTCAAATTATTACAAAAACTTTCCCGAAAGTGATTTGCTTACCGGAAAAAGCCTGGTAGTAGGCGGCAGCCACCAGGTTTACAGCCTGGATGAAGATATTCAATACGGCGACCTGAGCGCGGTACTCATGCAGAATACCCCATTTTGGGGGCATTGGATCCGCACACCGGATCTCAGTATTGCACTCCTCGATGAATGGGAAAGTAAAATTGAAAAACTGGCACAAAATACCATTCACGAAAATGTAACCTCACTTGCCGGTGTACCCACCTGGACGATTATTTTGATTAAAAGAATTCTTGAGATTTCAGGAAAAAAAACTTTAAAAGAAGTATGGCCAAATTTAGAATTATATATGCATGGAGGAGTTTCGTTTACCCCTTATCGTGAGCAAATAAATAAACTGGTCGGTTCGCCAATAAATTACCTCGAAATGTATAATGCGAGCGAAGGTTTTTTTGCTGCGCAAAATATGCCGGATGATGAAGGATTGCTGCTTTTTACTGATCATGGAATCTTTTATGAATTTTTGCCGGTTGAGGAATATGGAAAACCAAATGCAAAAACAATTGGACTCAAAGAAGTGTCGCTTCATAAAAATTACGCGCTTGTAATCAGTACCAATGGCGGCCTTTGGCGGTATTTATTGGGCGATACCATTCAGTTTACCTCATTGCGCCCGTTTAAAATAAAAGTAAGTGGAAGGTTAAAACATTACATGAATGCTTTTGGCGAAGAAGTGATTGTGGATAACGCGGATATGGCGATTGCAATCGCTTCATCCAAAACAAATTCTGTTGTAAAAGATTATACCGCCGCTCCGGTTTTTTTTAGCGAAAATAATAATGGCGCTCATGAATGGCTGATAGAATTTGAAACGCCACCACGGGATTTGAATTCATTTACATTCGAACTGGATGAAGCATTAAAATCGGTAAACAGCGACTATGAAGCGAAGCGTTATAAAAATATTGCGCTTCGTTTACCCATCGTTCATTCACTCCCAAAAGACACGTTTAATAAATGGCTGAAAAGCAAAGGAAAATTAGGGGGCCAGCATAAGGTGCCGAGGCTTAGTAATGAAAGAAAAATGATTGAGGAGATTTTGCTGATGAAAGATTAAATAGAAAATGAGAATTTGAGTTATTTGTTCTTTTGCTACAAAATTTTTTTGCCTTTTATAATTTTTTTGCCAAACTCTTTTATAAATATATTTCATTTGCAAGACACTATTCTTCGTTTCAATAAACAACATAAAGTAAAAAATGAAAAATTTATTTTCGATTCTATTATTGATTTTAACACTCAATCTTCAATTAACTGCACAAAAAAAACCGGCTGACACTGACGAAAAATCACCAAATAATAAAATGGTAATTGTAGATTCTTCTGTTACTACAAAAAACACTATTATTATTAAAGGCCAAACGATTCCATATACCGCAAAAGCAGGTACACTGCCTGTTTGGGATGAAGATGGTAAACCAATCGCTTCTGTTTTTTATACGTATTATGAACGAAGCGATGTAAAAGATCGCGCCTCACGGCCACTGGTTATTTCTTTTAACGGCGGTCCTGGCACCCCTTCTGTGTGGATGGAAATTGGCTATACCGGGCCACGCATTTTGGATATTGATGACGAAGGTTATCCGGTAGAGCCCTATGGCTTACGCGATAATCCAAATTCAATTTTAGATGTGGCTGATATTGTGTTTGTAGATCCGGTGAATACAGGTTTTTCCAGGAAAGTAAATAATGATATTCCCGATTCAAAGTTTTATGGAGTAAATGCAGATATTAAATACCTCGCAGAATGGATAAACACTTTTGTAACGCGCAATAACCGCTGGGCTTCACCAAAATTTCTGATTGGCGAAAGCTACGGAACGACAAGGGTTTCAGGGCTGGCTCTCGAATTACAGGATCAGCAATGGATGTACCTGGACGGGGTTGTTTTGGTTTCTCCAACTGATTTGGGAATCAGGCGTGATGGACCGGTAGGTGAAGCTTTGCTGCTTCCATATTACGCAGCTACTGCGTGGTACCATAAAGTGTTGCCCAACGATTTGCAAAGCAAAGATTTAACCGATATGCTTCCTGAAGTGGAAAATTTTACCGTGAATGAATTGATTCCTGCTCTGGCAAAAGGAAGTACATTGACTGATGAGCAAAAGCAGGCGATTGCTTCTAAAATGTCCCGTTATTCAGGCTTGTCACAAAAAGTGATCCTGCAACATAATTTAATCATTCCTGCAAATTTTTTCTGGAAAGAATTGCTGCGTGATAAAGGCTTCACCATTGGAAGACTCGATTCCCGCTACCGCGGAATAGATAAACAGGATGCAGGCGAATCGCCCGACTATAATGCAGAACTCACTTCATGGCTGCATTCGTTCACTCCCGCTATCAACATTTATTTAAGAGAAGAATTAAAATACAAAACAGATTTAAAATACAATATGTTTGGAAGAGTCTGGCCTTGGGATAATAAAAATAACAACACCGGCGAAAATCTACGACAAGCGATGGCACAAAACCCATTTTTACATCTAATGGTTCAATCCGGATACTATGATGGCGCCTGTGATTTTTTCAGTGCAAAATATAATTTGTGGCAAATGGATCCGGGAGGAAAATTAAAAGACCGGATTAGCTGGCATGGCTTCCGCCGTGGCCACATGGTCTATATGCGCAAAGATGATCGCGCCACAGC
>JBQCFO010000402.1:0-2566 GCA_051959055.1 Ginsengibacter sp.
CAATACTGACGTCGGCCTGGGCCAAAGCGCTGCTGTCATTGATGCCATCACCCACCATGGCATCGGTTTTTCCGTCCTGCTGAAGTTGTTTTACAAATTCTGCTTTGTGTTCAGGTAATACTTCCGCTTTGAACTTTTTTATGCCGGCTTGTTTTGATATTGCTTCCGCGGTTTTTTCATTATCGCCCGTAAGCATATACACTTCTATTCCTTCATTTTGTAATTGCCTCACTGCCTCTTTTGAATTTTCTTTTATTTTATCCGCAATGGCAATAGCAGCGACAGCGCGACTCTCATCAGAAAAATAAATACCTGTTTTTGCTTCGTGAAGCCATTTATCAGCAGCGGATTTTAATGATTCATCAACAGTGATTTGATTATTTTTTAAAAGCGATTCATTCCCGGCAAAAAATATTCTACCATTGATTTGAGCCTTTGCACCAAAACCGGTGATGCTTTCAAAATGATGAACAGGCAAGTAATTTTTTTTGTCAAAATGATTTACAATTGCTTCCGCCAAAGGATGTTCCGATTGTTTTTCAAGCGAAATGAGTTCAGGTAAATATTGTTCGTCATTTTTAAGCCAAAGTATGTTTGTAACCGCAGGTTTTCCTTCTGTGATTGTTCCTGTTTTGTCGAGTATTATCGCATTTACTCTTTTCGCCAATTCCAGGCTTTCCGCATCTTTTATCAGTATTCCATTTTCAGCTCCTTTGCCAATTCCAGCCATAATTGCTGTCGGTGTTGCAAGTCCCAATGCACACGGGCAGGCAATTACAAGCACGGTTACCAACGCCAGTAATCCGTGTGTTAATCCATTGTCACCACCAAAAACTATCCACATTATCATGCTCAAAACCGCAATGCCAATTACCACCGGAACAAATATCGCGGCGATTTTATCTACTAACTTTTGCACCGGTGCTTTGCTTCCCTGGGCTTCCTGCACCATCTTGATAATCTGTGCCAACACCGTCTCTCCACCTACTTTTTCCGCTTTAAATTGAAAGGTTCCTTTTTGATTTATCGTTCCGGCAAATACTTTATCGCCATTGATTTTTTCTACCGGAATCGGTTCGCCGCTTATCATGCTTTCATCTACAAAAGATTTTCCAAAAATTACTTTTCCATCTACGGCAATTTTCTCGCCTGGCTTTACCAAAATCGTATCACCAACCTTTACATTTGCAATGTTCATTTCCATTTGATGGCCGCCTTTGTGTACTACTGTTACGTTTTTCGGCTTTAATCCTATCAGTTTTTTAATGGCTGAAGATGTATTTCCTTTTGCTTTTTCTTCGAGCATTTTTCCCAATAAAATAAAAGCAATGACGACGCCTGCAGCCTCAAAATAAACATGAGGAACGATTCCCCTGTTTAACCAGAATTGAGGATATAAAATGTTGAAAACACTGAACAGGTAAGCGATTCCGGTACTCATTGCTACCAGGGTGTCCATGTTGGCAGAGCGATGCTTTAATTGTTTCCAGGCATTAATGAAAAACTGTTTTCCAAAAATAAAAACGATGGGAGTGGCCAGTATCCACATAATATAATTTGCATAAGGCATATTCATAAAAATCATTCCAATAATCACCAGCGGAACGGATAAAATGATTGAGCTGTATGTTTTTACTTTTAAGGCACGAAATTTCTTCGTGTGCAAATCTTGCAGGGCATCTTTTGCTTCTTCACTTTCATCAATCATCAAATCATAACCAACATTTTGCAACGCGGTTTTGAATTTTGCGGGCGATGTAATCGTCGGAATATATTCGATGTTCGCTGTTGCATTTGCATAGTTAACTGCCACGTTTATCACACCGGGAATATTTTCTAAAGTGCTTTGTGAACTTGCCGCGCAGGAAGCGCAACTCATGTTTAAAACCGGAAAGGTTTTCTTTACAGTATCGACACCATAACCCAGGCCACGGATGGCTTTTACGGCATTTGGCAATGCATCTGAATCTCCATCAGTTTGGATAATGGCTCTGTTATTATTCAATTCTACTTTATATGATTTGATTCCTTTTACACCTTCCAAACCTTTATCAACAATCAATGCGCAATGTTCACTATCAACGCCGGATAAGGGTAAATCCATTGTGTTATTTTCATTCATCTTCTTCAAATTTTCAATTACAAATTTCAGAAGATTGTTTTTATTTCCGTTACAGGATTAAGGAAGAGATGTACATCTAATTGCTTATGTTGTCAATTGGCTTTCGATGCAAGGTGCCCAATGATTTGAACCGGGTAGGAGTCATGCCGGTCAGCTTTTTAAACTGGGCTGATAAATGCTGCGTACTGCTGTAACCGAGGTTAAACGCTATTTCACCTAAAGATTGTTCGTTGTAAATTAGTCTTTCTTTTATCTTTTCTATTTTTTGCAAAATAAAAAATTGTTCAATGGTAATCCCTTCCACTTCTGAAAATAATTTGCTAATGGACGAATAATCTTTGAAAATATTTTGAGTTAAAAATTTTTGAATGCTGAAATGTTCTTCGATATTTTCTTCCTGTACTTTTTGTATCAATAATGTTTTTATTTTTTCAATCAATTGTG
>JBQCFO010000403.1:0-5040 GCA_051959055.1 Ginsengibacter sp.
CAGAAAGTTGTATTGCTCTCTCTTTATTGATGTCCGTTACAGCAATTATGCACACACCTTCAATTTTTAAAAAAGCATTAATCGCAAAAGCAGAAAAGCCTCCTGCGCCTACTACTCCTATGTTTAATTTATTTTTCAAACGTTTATTCATTTGCATTTTTCAATAAAACATTTACTGCTGCTTCTGCATCAGCGATTGCTTTTTCCGGAGTCTTTCTACCATAAACTACACACGCTTCATATTCCTCGGAAATAATATCAAGAACTTCTACAATTACCTCACAATTGTCAACTCCTTTTAAAAAAGGAATTTGTTTTGCAAACATGACCATCATTGGATTTTTATCAAAATAAGATTTATAAAAATCATCAGTTTCACGATCTTTTCTCCTGGGCAACTGACCGGTTAATTCTAATAATTGCAGATCACCATTTTTATTGATTATGGTTTTTATAAAATCCCATGCTTCCTGCGGATTCTTACATGTATTGAATATGACAATATTTTTGGGATCCCCATAAGTGTAAACCGGGCCTGTATGGCCATCCGGCACAATTGGCGGATAATATTCAAAATCAAAATTCCTGCCGGGGATGCCATTCAAATGTGGTATTTCCCACGGACCCGTCCATTTGGTAGCAATTGTTTGTTCCACAAAAGGATCACTTGAAGCGCCGGAACCTTCTTTAGAAAAATAATCATGGGCATAAAGCGATTGCATAAAGCGAAAAACACCAATTGCATATTTATTATTAAAATCAGCTTTATTATTCACCACTAAAGAACCCCCATTAGATGCAGCAAGATATAGTGGGTAAAAATTAAACAGTCGCTGGTACCATAAAGGGCTTACTTCGGTATAACCAAACCTCATTGCTTTACGATTATTTATATTGTTTTCTTTAAAAATTTCGGCATCGTGTAAATAAGCACCGTAAGTTTTTGGCGGTGAAGTGATTCCATTTGCAGTAAACAAACTTTTATTGTAAATTGTCATTATGGGATTCACTTTCCAGGGAACCTGGTAAATATGCCCATCAGAAGATGTGATCTCCTTTATAACACCGCTATCGCATCGTTCCTTTATAAAATCCAAAAAACCATTTAAAGTATCGAGCGGAATTAAAGATCCGGCACGTGCATACATTTCTACGTTACCCTGCCACATATTTGCATAAATATCAGGAGTGGTTTTTCCTACAACCGCAGCAAGTATTACCTCCTCGCTGGACTGGCCTTCAGGAACAGGTTGCATGTGAATTGTATTGGAAGGATTTTTCTGATTCCAGTTTTTTGTGAGGATTGAACAAAGCTGTATCTCCTGGTTGTTATTCGAACACCAGAATAGCAAAGGCCCATCCTTATCTGAATGAGATGCACAAGACATTAGGAACAAAGAAAAAAATATAACCAACCATTTATTCATTGGAGAAATAAATCAGGATTATTACGGCGTATTCAAAAAAATGCGACTTTGGAAAAAGTAAAAAACCCCTGCCTGTTCCAAAACAGGACACAGGGGCTTACTTTTATTATAAGATTTATGGCGTCACCTGTTGATTATAAATCTGGGTAATCTGCGGTGCGGTTAAAGCAATGTTGTAAATCATGATATCATCAAGATCGCCGGTCCAATATCCACCCCATGCAATATAATATCTGCCGGTACCATCATCTGTTGGCTTATAAGCTGAATTTGGCAAATCGGTACCGATTGACAGATCAACTGTTGGAGTAAAAACCTTCATTGCACCTCTAAGATTAGTCCATGTCTTAACTGGCACACCATCAACATAAAATACTTCAGTACTATCGCCATCATAGGTTGCAACTAAATGATGCCACGGCCCTGCGCCCGTAGTAGCACCGATGCTGATATCAAGAGCTGCATCATGGTCATAAATGGATGTATCAGTATGTACGGTAAAAAATGGCCTGGTAGGTTGCATTTGGAACTTCCATGCATTCCAGCGGTTAAGCCCCAGCATATAGCAATCAGCCCTGTGATCTGTTCTGCCTGCAGTGTCTTGTCTTTCCCATAAGCTAACAGTTATTGCTTTAGGATTAAGAGCCGGGCTATAAGGCACATCTATATTACCACCTCCGGCAAAATGGTAAGCCGAATTAGCATTCCCAAAGCGGTCGGCAACAAGGTTTGGGACTCCGCCCGGAACCGCCGCCAAACCAACAGGGCCTGCTTCTAAAGTGCCGTTATGGCCATTACCTGAAGAATCATTTGGATTACCATTAAATTTCCAATAAGCAACAAGTGACGCGGCTGCGATTGGTGTTATTAAGCCACCTTTGTATGCAACGATTGCTGCATTCAAATTTGCTGCGGCAGCAGTAACCTGTGCTTGTGTTGATGAGTTGTTTGCCAATACTCCCTTGCCAGCGGTAAGGGCTGTCTGAAGAGTCGCCTGAGTGCCTTTTGTATACTCTCCCGGCTGTGTGCCTTCTTTGGTATTAGCCAAATACCATTGAGCGGAGTCGACTGCCGCCGATAAACTGGTGGTGTCTGGTGGCGGAGTGCTTGTGCTGCTTTTTTTACAAGAGTACACAAGGAGTGCCATTGACAATCCCAGTGCCATTGTAAAAGTTAAGTACTTAAATTGAATTTTTGTGCGCATGATTTTTAAATTTTATAAATGATATAAATAATAAAACATTTTAATGAAGTGCCTTATTCGCATCTCTTTCACTTTGTGGAATCGGAAATGTGTTTTTTGTTGCATAAGAAAATCCTGTAACTCCATCCCTATTGATAAGTGGATTCACATAAGAGGGCCCAAGGTTAGGATTAGCGCCATACCGCATGAGGTCGAAAAACCGATGAAATTCAAATCCCAGTTCCACTCTTCTTTCATGTATAATTGCCATTCTTACCTGGCTTTGTGATATAGCGGGTACATCGGGCAAAAGCCCTGGAGGAACAGTGCCAAATCCGGCTAAAGTACTATCGTATAAATAACTTTCCCTTGCTCTTTTTCTTACCTCGTTGAGTGGAATGATAGCAAGGTTTGTTTGTCCTGATTCATTTAGCGCTTCAGCATTAAATAATAAAACGTCGGCATACCGGATTGCCAAATAATCGCAACTTCCCTGCCCAATAATCGGGGCTTGCGAAAGCGGTTGCTGATACTTTCTCGTTAAATATCCCGTTTGTGGCGACCATGATTTTTGATACATTTCTCCATCATTCCAAAGCATGCTGTCTCTTCCAACAGTATAATCCAATCTGGGATCGTAAACTCCGGATGCCGTTTCTTCAAACTCGGCAACAAAATTTGCGTTGGGCGCATCACAGTAATAGCCACCTACTACCTGTGGTGCAAACCACTGATTCAATGCATTTCCTACATTGGGGTTTTGGCCGCCCAGCATCTGAACTTCAAAAATTGATTCTTTATTATTTTTATGAAGGGCGTCAAAATCCTGGGAATAAACCTTCATTAAACTGTATTGGCCACTATTTATTACCATGTTAGAATAGGTTAGAGACGAATCCCATTTTTCCTGGTATAAATAAACTTTGGCTAATAAAGAAGCAGCAGCGCCGCTTGTTGCTCTTCCTACATCACTGCCCGAATAACTTGCGGGTAAGACATTCAATGCTGCTTTGAGGTCCGGCTCTATAACGCCTTCATAAATTTGTTTTACAGGAGATTGCGGAATCTGCATTTGGGCGGGCGTTAAGGGCGTAAGAACAACAGGCACATCACCGTAAATATTAACGAGCTTAAAATAATACCAGGCCCGCAAAAAGCGCGCTTCGCCCAATATTCTTGAACGAAGCGTTGTATCCATGTTGATCAAGGAAACATTTGCCAAAACCAAATTGCAATTAGTTATGCCCTCATAGAAATTGCCCCATTCATTGGATAAATGAGAATTTGTTGAGGAATAGGAAAAATTATCTATAGTTGCCGCATCAGGGCTGGCTCCCGGATTTCCGCTTGCAGCATCGTCAGATGCTACGTCGCCGAAAACCCAAAGCGGATTGGTTGTAGCGCTTGTAAAAGTCAACGATGTATAAGCCTCATTGATCGCTTGGACCGCAGCATCAGAACTGGTATAAAAATCACTCGTCTGGTAGGTGCCTTTTATTTTTTTGTCGAGGAATTTTGAACAATTTAGGCTTGCAAAACAGCATATTCCAATGAGGACAATGTAGGTTGTTGATCTGTTTTTCATAATTTTTCTGATTAAAAATTAAGATTTGCACCAATGATGTAACTTTTGGCCGATGGATAAGTACCCCAATCAATTCCAGCCGCAACATCACTTGGATATTTTTCAACATTCACGTTATTGCTCAAATGCATTTCCGGGTCAAGGCCTGTAAACTTTGTGATCGTAACCAGGTTAGTACCGGTAACGTACACCCTTAAGCCTTTGATATGAAGCCAATCAATTACTTTTTTTCGAATTGTATAGCCAATTTGTATATTTTTTAAACGACAATACGAAGCATCCTGCAGGAAACGGCTGGAAGGCTCTTTTATATTATTTGTCTGATCCCGAAATGATACCAATGGCATGGTGTTGCTGGTACCTTCTCCATGCCAGCGGGTATCGTATACTCTTTGCGTTACATTAAAAGGTCGATAAAATCCTTCAATATCCTGGTTTACTTGTGAGTAGATTTTGTTGCCGTAGCTTCCCTGAACAAGCACAAATAAATCAAAATTCAAATAATTCAATGTTGCTGTGCCACCGTAGGTAAATTTAGGAATGGCGCTTCCTAAGAAGGTCCTGTCGTTTTGATTGATGACTCCATCTCCATTGACATCCTGGTATTTTACATCACCGGGCCTGACGTCTGGGCCTTGGTAGGCGGATGTAAAAATGTCATGGACATTTTGAAAAATTCCGATCATTTTATAACCGTAAAAGGAACCAATCGGATGACCTGTAGTAGTTAGCGTGGCATAAACGCCGTCATCAATTCTTCCACCCTGAATCGGAACCGGTATTGAAAGCACTTTATTTTGAATAGTAGCAAGATTGGCGCTAAGGGTGTATTTCAATCTATGATT
>JBQCFO010000404.1:0-5503 GCA_051959055.1 Ginsengibacter sp.
AACTGGGTTTTACCATTATGACAGGAGGTGGCCCCGGCATTATGGAAGCCGCAAACCGCGGTGCTAAAGATGTTGGCGGCAAAAGTGTGGGTTGTAATATTGTACTTCCACATGAGCAGCATCACAATCCATACCTTGATAAATGGGTGAATATCAAATACTTTTTTGCGCGCAAAGCCTTGCTTGTAAAATACTCTTATGCCTTTGTTGTAATGCCGGGAGGTTTTGGAACTTTGGACGAATTTTATGGCGCCATTACTTTGATTGATACACGAAAAATTGAAAGATTTCCCATCATTATTTTTGATAAAGAATTTTATCAAAATATTATCGAGCATTCAGAGAAAATGATAGAAGCAGGCACCATCTCTCCCGCTGAAGCAAAATTATATTGCACCACCGACTCTATTCCGGAAGCGATTGAATATATCAAGGAAAAAAGTATCCTCGCCTTTGGATTAAAATATATGAAACCGAAAAAACCTTTTTGGTGTTTTTTTGAAAAAGGATTTGGGAGATTATTTTAGATTTTATTTTGGAGATGAAAACATGATTTGTAACCAATAAATTCAGCACATTCTGCTTTTTTCTGATAAAAAAAACCGCCTGGCAGAGGCGGTGAGGAAGAAATGAAGAGCCAATTGCATGGAAGCAGCAAACAAATAAATAGGCCTGATTTTGATTTTATACGATAAGGGTGAGTTCCGAAAATGTCAATTGCAGTGAATCTGAAACAAACAGAAATTTCCGGCTACTTTTTTTAAATGTTATTTACTTGTCCCAAAAAATTTGAGGCGCATATAAAGTAACTGATTTAGGAACATTTGCTCCATTGTAAGAATATTCTGTTTCAGGATATAAAAACCTTCGCGGTATTTTATTGCCTACAATGGGGGTAAGTGCCGGACTACCTGTTCTACGCCAAAGTGTAAAAGCTTCAGGATTCAGATACAGGGCAATGTATTCCTGGGAAGCCACTTTTGCAATCGCATCAGATATGGTAGCAGGCAGGGTTCCATTAGCCGATACATAAGTAGTAATAGCAGCAGCAGGCACACCCAATTTTTGCATGTTCGCTTTAATACCAGCCTGGTAACTTGTTTGAGCCATAGCAATATCACTGGTAGTTCTAAGCGTTGCTTCAGCGGTCATAAATAACAATTCATCATAAGTGATAAATTCGACAGGGGAATTGATAGAGCCGTAATAATCTCCCATCCCTACTTGATTTACATCCGTAAATTTGGGATTGGTAAATATAGTATAGCGCGGGTCGTTCGTCGCTTTTAATTGTACGCCAAGAGGACTGGCATCAAAAGTGATATCCGCTCTTTGTTCATTGAATTGATACCAGGGGTTTGCACTGGTTTCGGTGCTGCCAAACACATATACTGCATTGTCGGCGTTTGAAGTAAAAGATTGCTTTATTTCGCTGAGTGCATTGGCAGCCATCGCTGCATCACCCTTGCTTTGATGGATATAAAGACGAGCCTTTATTGCATGGGCGAATTTTGTCCATTTAGTGAGATCACCGCCGTAAATAACATCTTCACCTCCAGGTTCATCGTCTCCTACATTGGAATTAGAAAGCTGAGTAATCGCTACATTTAGTAAACTGAAAATAGTATCATAAAGTGATTTATCCGAATCATAAGTTGGTTGATAATTATGCTGCCCTTGAAATGCCTGCGAATACGGCATCGCACCCCACATATCTACTCCAAGTTGAAGTGAGTAAGCCATCAACACCCTTGCAATTCCACTATAGCCGTTATCTCCTTTCGCATCAGAAATATTCATAAATACCCGATCATTTTCCATTACTGATGTATATAAATTGCCCCACGCAGCATCAAAATCCTGTGAAGTAAAAATGTACTGATAATAAGCGCCGGCCTGACGGGAATTACTGGAAGTTTGTTGTGTTATTAAGGAGGTGAACCGGGATATGTCACCACCTTGGGTATAAGCAAGTGAAGCCTCTACAGTAGATAGCATTACGCTTGGTATAATACTTGAAGAATCAGGCGCATTCAGATTTTTATTGGCTTCTGTATAAAAAGATTTTTTGCAGGAAACTGCTAAAGTTAATACCGCAAGGCTAACAAACAGAATTAATTTATTTTGACTAAGATGTTTCATGACATTTATTTATTTGTTTTCACTTTTTTATTTCAAACCTATATTGAGACGTATTCCATAGCTTTTAATTCCCGGGTTATTGAAATAATCCAAACCTTGCCCGTTTGCCGGCCCTGCCAGGCTTGTTTCAGGATCTACACCCTGATACTTTGTCCATAAGAAGGGATTATTTGCAAAGGCTGTAAGAGATACACTGGTAAAATGCGCTTTGCTAATCACGTCTATCGGCAATTCGTAGCTAAGGCTGATCTGGCGGATTCTTATAAAAGAACCATCCTCAACGCTTGGTTCAGCCGGCCCCACAAAACTACTTCCCACATTTTGCCAATAATATTGACTGTATGTAGTTGCAACTGTATTTACGGATCCACCTTTTGGTATTTCTGTTACGCCGTCCGGGCCGTAATGCACTACATTTCCATTCGCATCCATGTGGCCCAACACACCTTGAAAAGTAACGGGTTGATTCCTGTTTCCGCTTTCTGCCGAAGTGCCAAAATAGGACATAGCGCCACGGGTTCCATCCCAGATTTTGCCACCCTCACGAATATCGAGTTGTGCACCGACGCTGATTCCTTTATAACTAAGGTTGGTAATTGCCGAGCCGAGCCATTTGGGATTGATATCACCAATAGCTCCGTTTTGTGTGCTTACGATGGGCATCCCATAGCCAGGATCGGCTTTATTGTCATCAATCAGCAAAGGACTCTTCATATTGGTAGGGTCCGAACGCTGGTAAATACTGCCAAAAATTTGCCCAAAAGCTTTACCTGCAATTGCATCTATTTCACCATTTTGGAAACCAGCTATTAATACTTTAGGAACCCCGGTAGCCAGGGAAACGACTTTGTTTTGATTCGTAGAAAAATTAAAATTTAAATCCCATTTAAAATCTTTTGTCCTCACTGGGGTGGTACTTAAAGTAATTTCGAGGCCTCGGTTGCTGATAGTAGCTGCATTTAGCAATTGAGATGCAAATCCGGTAGAATAGGCTATAGGAACGATTAATATCACATCAGTAGATTTTGACTGATAGGCGGTAGCATTTAAAACTATCCGGTTATTCAGGAATCCAAGGTCTGTTCCAAGTTCATAAGAGTTGGTTTTTTCTGCCTTCAGATCCGGATTGCCAATTACGGAGATAGTAGAACTGATTTGATAGCCTGAGTTTCCGTTAATGGGAAACTGAACGCCAGTGGTAAATCCATCATTTATAGACGCCTGTCCAAAATACGTTAATAATCCTTGTACCGGTGCGTCCTTACCAACTTGTGCCGCCGAAACTCTTAATTTACCATAATTCAGTGCGCTGCCGGATGGTAAGTTCAATAATTTAGTAAATTCCCAGGCGAGGCTGGCCGATGGATAAAAGAAACTATTGTTATTTGGTGGCAGGGTAGAAGAAGTTTCTCGCCTTCCGGAAAGGGTAAGATAAAGCATATCCTGGAAGTCAAGATGCGCTTCAGCATAAAATGCAGAAGTTCGTTTTTTTGATTCCAGTTCATTTACTGTATAGGAGGTTGCGTTACTCATATCCAGAAAATCTGGCAATACAAAACCTGTTCCGTGTGAAAGATGAGCGCTGTAGTTGGTAGTGAAATAATTTTGTCCCAATAAAATACTACCGGTAAAATTTTTGGATAGGTCTTTTTTCAGATTGATGGTGAAGTCAGAATTGAATTGTTCATTATTATAGTTCAATAAATGAATGGCGCCTGCAGGAAAGGCATTAGAATATATGTCATAAGAGTTTTTATCATTCTGAGTATATACATCACCACCAAGGCGATAGGCAAAGGTGATCCAATCTGCCAGTTGATAACTGGCTAAAGCATATCCAAACGCCCGGTTTAGACGAGAATCATAAGGATTCCTGTTGATGGTCCAATAAGGATTATCATAACCAGCGCCTCCACGATAATCTCTTTGGTGGCCATTGGGTTGCAAATAAGATTTTGGATTGTTAACCGGATCGCTAAGGCCATAAGAATTATCAAAAGTGGGAGGGGTTCGCAATAATCCCAGCATGATACTGGAAACATTTGACCCTTGCTGTACTTTATTATTATCGGAACGGATATAGTTCAATCCTCCTGAAATATTAAATTTATCCGAAATGGCATTCTGGCCACTAAGCGATAAAGTGGTCTTACTATATTTGGAAGTAGGAATTACTCCGGTCTGATCGACATTTCCCAGGGAAATCCTGAAGCCGGATTTATTATTCCCCCCGGAAAGAGCAATATTGTTATCATACACCATTCCTGTTTGAAAGAAATTATACCGGTCGTATGGAGTCACCGGAATCTTTGCAAGCGGGCTTGATTTACCCACAATATTTCCATGTGGATCCCATATATTAGAGTTACCATCCCAAAATAAAGTATCTATAGCGGCTCCCCATGATAACCTCCTTGACGAATTTCCTGTAGGCCCTGCATATAGGCCATCGCTCCCTTGTGAATACTGAGTTTGTAGATCTGGTAATTTATTTACACGGTCAAACCTAACAGAAGAATTAAAGGAAATATGTGTTCCACCGGCGCCACCTCTTTTAGTAGTTATAATAATCGCCCCACTTGCTGCAGAAATACCGTATAACGCTGTCGCAGCAGGGCCCTTCAATAAAGTAATTGATTCAATATCACTCGGGTTTATGTCCACTCCTCTATTAGTGGGTGTAGCCCCTCCGGTTTGATTAGAAGCCGGGCCGGATACGTTGGCAGTTGCAGATGTGGCATCATATGCGTTTACCGAATTATCAATCGGTACTCCGTCTACTACCATTAATGGCTGATTATTTCCTGTAATGGAAGTAACACCGCGTAAACGGATATAAGTGCCTGCTCCGGGATCGCCGGCACTGTTGATAACCGTCAGACCAGACGCTTTGCCTTGTAGTTCGCTCAGGGCATTTCCACTTCCCGATTTATTGATTTGATCCGAATTTATAGTCTGGGTAGCAGTAGCAAGCTCTCTTTTTTCCCTACGAATGCCGAGCGCTGTTACTACCACTTCCTGCATAATGTTATTTCCACGTTTGAGGGTTATCGGAATGTCATTTTGAGTGCCAATTTTTACATCTAGCGGAAGAAAGTTTGCAGCAGAAACCTCAAGTACATCCCCGGGTTTTGTGTTGATATGAAACACTCCGGCAGAATTAGCAGAAACACCTAAAACAGTGCCTTTAATAACCACAGAAGCGCCACTTACAGGATCGCCTGTTTCATCTTTTACAGTACCTGTAACTTCACGATTTTGTGCGAATGCGGATATTCCAAAAAACATCAGCAGCATAAGTAATTTAACTCGTCGCATGGTAATTTTTTTATTTTTTTTTAAATAGCTTTTTACATTGTAT
>JBQCFO010000405.1:0-4896 GCA_051959055.1 Ginsengibacter sp.
CACTGCAACCATTGTAGATAAAAACGGCGTTGTTGCTCCACGGGCAGTTAATGAAATTCATTTTAAAATCAGTGGCGCAGGATTTATCGTCGGTGTGGATAACGGAAGTGAAGTAAGCCATGAATCATTCAAAGGCAATAAACACGCGGCTTTGAACGGATTGGCATTGGCTATCCTTCAGTCTGATGGAAAGAAAGGAAAAATCACATTGACAGCAAGCGCTGATGGATTGGAACCGGCGACGGTTGTTGTGGAGGCGAAGTGATCGATATTATAAGAAAATAAGAATGTTGAGTATTTGTGTCTTTTGCTGATAGAATAGGGCTGATACAAATAGAAATTGAAGCTATTTGTTCGTTGGCTAATTCATAGCTTTTACCATTTTGCTTTTCTTATTCATAGATTTGTATTACATTCAGTAAAAGAAAATCTTTAAAATAAGACCAATGGAAACCGTTCTCTTGCAAATTAATAACATAAAGGCTTATAAAATTTTGGAGGATCTGGAAGGTCTGAAAATTATCAAGGTTCTTAACAAAACGGTACAAAACAAGGAGCGCCAAAAACTTTTAGAAAAGTATGGCGGCAAACTTCCAATTGATGTTGCAGATCAGCTTCAGGATTATGTAACCAAAAGTAGAAATGGATGGAACAGCTTAAGTAATTTGTGTAAACTTTAATTTAAACTGTGATGATTTTACCTTTTTCATTTGACTGTAAAATTTTTTTTATTTTTTCAATAAGAGGCAATGTTGTTTCATAATTGTTGTCAAGAATATTTAAAACAATAAAACTGATCGAATATTTTACCAGGTTTTGTTGATACTGAAGATTTTTATCAGAGGTAATTAAATAATCAAAATTTTCTTTTTCCATTGCTGCAATCAAATGACCGTTTTCCAATGAATTCCACTTCTTATCACTAACTGTATATATTTCACAAACATCTTTCAAGCGGTATTTAATTTTAACCGGAAGGTTTTCATCAAGGAGAACCTTATACATATTGTGGCGATTTAAAATATAGTAAGCTTTCAAAATGAGTTAACACTTGTATTGCCTGCTCTTTTGTAACTGAAGGAAAATCTTCTAAAAAATCACCCAGTGAATGTCCTGCTTTTAAATAATCAAAAAGATTTTTTACAGGAACCCTTGTGTTTGCAAAAACAGGTTCTCCACTTTGAATATCCGGCGATATAGTTATCAGGGGCGACATTTTTGATTTAAAGATAAACAATATTTTCTCGGCATTATTTATACAAATGCACATTCCATTTCACCACTCCATTTAACGGGTCATTTTCCAAAACATATTTTCCGTTTTGTTGAACAACAGAAACAGGTCGTAAAACATTATCCGAAGGCAGACAAACATATCCTGTTGAATTGGAGTTTCGGGAATTATACACTACCAGTTCTATATTTTTCCAGTCAATATCTTTGGTCGATTGCGCCAGTTTTACTTTTGGAATCACAGCGCCCTCGCGCACTAAAATCACTGCCGGAATTTTACCGCCTTTAATGTGATGCCATCCTCCGTTATACACTTCGCCGCTCTGATAATTAATCCAGCTTCCCTTGGGTAAATACACATCTCTTTCATACGTGCTGTCCTGGAAGAAAGGCGCTACTAAAATATCAGAACCAAATAGATATTCATCTTCGATCAACCAGGAACCCGCGTCTTTTGGATATTCCACAAACAAAGCACGAACCATTGGTAAACCCAGTTCAGTACATTGTTTTGCCTGCGCATATACATATGGCATCAGCTCATATTTCATATTATCGCTCAGGCGGAATTCATCCAAAAATGCTTTGCCATAAGCCCACGGTTCTTTTGGCGGTGCACCATGTGCTCTTGTATGAGAAGTGAGGAAACCAAATGGCGTCCAGCGGCGGTAAATATCTTCAGGAGTTTTTGAAACAAAACCACCAATATCATGGCTCCAGAACGCAAATCCCGATAAACCGAATGATAACCCGCCGCGAAGAGTAGCCAGCATTGCCGAAGAAGTATTCTCTGCGTCGCCGCCCCAATGGAGCGGATAGCGCTGGCTTCCGGCCCAGGCAGAGCGCGCCCAGATAATATTTTCTCCGGTTACTTTTTTCGTAATGTCGGCAATCGCTTTATTGTACCGAAGGGGATACAAATTGTGTTCATAAAAACCATCGCGGCCTGACGCATACAAACCGTATTCAGGAGCCGCTTCGCCAAAGTCAACTTTGATAGCCCCAACGCCCATTCTTAATAAAGTGTCGATATGTTGCTGATACCAATTGACCGCCTGTGGATTAGAAAAATCAATAATCGCATCGTCGTAAGGTAAATTACCATTCACATCTTTTACATAAAATCCTTTCTTTACAATTTCTGGAAACAAACTGTTTTTAGGAACAAAGTATGGCAATTGCCACAAAGAAATATGGAAACCATCTTTTCCTAAATCGCTGATCATTTTTGCCGGGTCTTTGAACCGGTCTTTGGAAAATTGAAAATCAGAACGCCAATCGGTTTGAAACCAGCCCACATCCAGATGAATCACATCGGCAGGGACTTTATTTTCACGCAGTTTGGCTGCTACATCTCTTACTTCTGATTCTGCCGAATAAGTGATGCGGCTCATCCAGAAGCCAAAGCTCCACAGAGGCGGCATTGGCGACTTTCCTGTAATATTGGTGTATTCATTGAGTATATCTTTTGGTTCTCCGATAAAAATAAATAAGTCTAACTGGTCATCACCGATCATCAATGTATTTACACCATTATATGCCAGCCCAAAATCGCAGGTTACCGGTGTGGAAGTATGCATGAACATGCCATAGCCATTGCTGCTCATAAAAAATGGAATCGGTTTATACATCTCAGGATTTTGAACACCATTCGCATCGAAAGTGTATAATACAACCTTTTGTCCATGCTTGTTCAGATTGCCAAAAGATTCACCGCAACCAAAGATTTTTTCTTCAGGAGCAGCAGTAAAAGAAGCGGCAATACTTCTTGAAAAATCAGTAGAACGCTGTACAAAAGAAAAAGGAAGTACGGGAGTGTAGGAACCATTATTATCTTTTGCATGAAAGGTTTCTGTCAGCAATTTTCCCTTCGCATTTCTGATTTCAATATGCCATGGATATTCACGAATCGTTACCGAACCAAAGGCACTTGTGTAAACATAACCGCCATTTATTTTAGTATATTTCCACGATTTATCAGTTGCCGGATCCTTTGTAAACATCAAAGTATCTTTTTCATTTTTTACTACAAGGCCGGTATTCATTCTTAGCCTGATTGTCCTGGGAGAAACAAATTGAATGCTGAAAGGAAGAACAGGATCCTGCTGGTATTCGGATGCGGGAAAAATTGTATTCTGATACGGCTGAAGGGCAGCCAGCTCGTTATTAAAAGCCATGCGGCGAACGTAATGGTTTCGCTGCCATTCAATTTTTCCAGATATGGTAGCCGGATCAAAAGTGCTAAGGCTATCCGCAAGGAAATATACATTCACAAAACTGTGGAAGTCGGAGCTGATATCCACTGGTTCATTCATAAGGCGGTTTGGTTCCGTCTGGGAAAATGAAGAACCGGCGATAGCGTTAACCAATAAAAAGCAGGCAATAGTTTTTAATAAAAATTTTTGTGGCATAAGAGGTTTATTAGCTAAATATTTCTGAGTTGAAAAAAAATTGGCACAAGACGCAAAGAACACAAAGGGCAACAATTTCTTTTTTGCTTGCGAATCTTATTGATCTTCGCAATGAAACTGCTTTCTTTTTTAAACTAAAACACCTGGCAGTAAACAAACAAATAAGGTAGATTCTTATTCTCCTATTCCACTACTTCGTAAATGGTTACCGGTTGTGCTTTATGTTTTAAAGATACTTCACCTATTTTTTCGCAATGAAATGAATCTTTTACTTTTTGATAAGAATCTTCGTTGATAACAATTTGTCCTTGTTTGGCAACGCTTTGTAATCTTTGAGCAGTATTGACCGTATCGCCAATAACGGTATAATCAAGCCGGCGCAGATTGGCAGACCCAATATTTCCCGAAATCATTTCACCGCAATTAATACCGATTGACAATTTCGGTAAAAACGACAATCCTTCAGCAAGCTGAGGTAGTTTTTCTATTTGTTTTCTTACAGCAAGGCAAGCGTCAATCGCCCTGTCAAGATGAAATTTTCCCCTGAAGATGGCCATTATTGCATCTCCCATAAATTTATCAATGTATCCATCCTGTGCAATAATTTCTTTTACCATTACATCAAAATAACGGTTCAGCAGTTTTACTACCACATCTGCCGGTTCTTTTTCTGTTATAGCAGTAAAGTTGCAGATGTCAATAAAAGCAACAGTGCCCTCAATGTTTTCACTCAGCAGCAATGACGATTCAAATTCCTGGCTGTTCATAAAGTTCAGTACGTTTTTATCCACATACATTTTTAAGATATTGTTTTCCCTGATGGCTTCTACTGTTTCGCGAAGTTGATTTACATATTTCATTGTTTTTTGAATGGTGACATCAAGGTCTTCAAAATTTACCGGCTTGCACAAAAAGTCATAAGCGCCGCGGTTCATGGCTGTGCGGATATTTTCCATATCACCGTAAGCTGAAACAATGATCGATTTTATCAGGGGATTCTCTTCGCTTAGTTTGCCAATCAGTGTTAATCCATCCATACCGGGCATATTAATATCACTCAATACAATTTCGGTATCGGGATGTTGTTCCAATTTTTTCAGTGCATCATTGCCATCGCTTGCAAAAGTAAATTCATATTTCTGTTCACGTATTTGCCGGCGAAATTTTTGTTTAATGAGTACTTCCAAATCAGTCTCGTCGTCAACAACTAATATTTTTGCCATTATTCACTCTTTTTTAATTTTTCTTTTAA
>JBQCFO010000406.1:0-2042 GCA_051959055.1 Ginsengibacter sp.
ATAAATACTATTCTAATAACTTATTGGGGAGTCTTCAGCTAAGTCTGCAACCTACTTCCTGGTTAAATTTAAGCGACCGCGTTGGAATTACTATTAATAATACCGTCGAAAAAGCTACCCAGGCTGCTATCACTTTTGCACAATGGGCTATAAATGACCCGACCGGCGGTGGCGCATGGCCCTCTTCCTTACAGAAATTCAATGGGCAGGTAATTGATTACACGAATACTGAAAACCTGGTAAACAATGATTTTCTGGCCACAATTGACAAAAAATTTAATGATTTTTCTGAAAAATTGATTCTGGGAGGCAGTGTTAGCCAGGCGGTTTTTAATGAAGAACAACTGAGCAGTACCACCCTTTTGGTTCCCGGATTTTATAACATCAGCAGTGGTTCCGGTACTCCGGGATTTTTTCAGAATAAATTTACCCAGCGCCAATATGCTTATTTTGAAGACCTCACTTTAGGATTCAGAAATTATTTATTCCTGCACCTCACAAACCGTGATGAATGGAATAGCGTACTTCCACCTTCTAACCAGCATTATGAATATCCTTCAGCTAATTTGTCTTTTGTGTTTACAGATGCAATTTCTTCTTTGAAGGATAGTAAAATTTTATCTTATGGAAAAATTTTCGGTGGCCTTACACGGGTGGCTAATATCAGCCTTACCTCACAAGGTAGGTATGGCGCTTATTTGATTAATAATATCTATGACATAGGCGCTGCTACTAATTTTACTGGTCCCCCAAATGCATTCCCCTTTGGGGGATTGGGTGGATACACCAACAATAACACTTCTTATAACCAGGCTATTTCGCCTGAAAGGACTTTGTCAAGCGAAGCAGGACTTAATGTAGGATTTTTGAATAACAGGATAAATCTGAACGCAGATTATTATCATGAAACAACTGATCATCAGACACTTCCTGCAGAAATCTCGCATGCTACCGGCTATGATGTTAAAATCCTGAATACCGGTAAAATGCTGAACGAAGGAGTGGAACTGGATTTAAGAGTGACTCCCATAAAAACAGCTAATTTTACCTGGGATGTGGGCATCCATTATTCTCATAATAAAAACGAAGTCCTTTCTATTTTACCTTCAGATAGTGTAAATTCTGTTCAGATTGGGCAGTATCTGAATGACTTCCAACCTGTTTTAGATGGAGGGATATATGCCCAGGTGGGACAACCTTATCCTGTAATTAAAGTATCTGATTGGGCCAGAGACCCTCAGGGGCATGTAATAGTAGATCCGGTAACCGGCTTCCCAACCGTAGATCACAATCTGAAGCTTTTTGGAAATACGAACCCATCAGATATTCTTGGCATTAATACCTCCTTTGCCTATAAAGGCCTTGCCTTAAACATTGTTGCAGACTACCGCGGAGGCAATTATATCATGAACAGCATTGGCAGGGAACTTGATTTTGTTGGAACAGATTATCATTCTGTGACCAATGGCCGCCAACGGATTATTTTTCCAAATTCAGTAATAGAAACTTCTCCCGGAAAATTCATTCCCAACACCACGGTAGCTACTTATGATGGCGGCGATGCATTCTGGACCAATTATTATGGTACTGGAGTGGGTTCTCCTTATGTAACCAGTGCTGCCTTTTGGAAATTAAGAGAAGTTTCGCTGGTATATCAACTTCCGGCAAAATGGGTTCAAAGCAGTCATTTTATCAGAAATGTTGCCATAAGCTTTGTGGGCCACAACCTGATTATGCTAAGGCCAAAAACGAATGATTGGACAGATCCTGAATTCTCTGAAACAAATGGCAATGCAGTTGGAAGAACTTCTGTTGGCCAAACTCCTCCTACCCGCGATTATGGCTTTAATGTAAGTGTTACTTTCTAAAAATTTAAAAAGAATGATTCAAAGAATTAAAGAACAAAAAATACTTTACAATGAAAAAACAATTTTCAATATTCATATTCATTCCAGCGCTTTTTATTTTTTTTAGTTGTAATAAAAAGTTTCTTGATGTAAATAATGACAATCCCAATTCTCCAACCTCTGTAAGTTATGGTT
>JBQCFO010000407.1:0-2041 GCA_051959055.1 Ginsengibacter sp.
ATTTTTTTACGTAAATAAATTTGGCCTAACTTATAAAAATTATCAGAAGATCTCTCCTCTGTCTGCAGTCGTGTTTCTAAAAGGGATATGCGTTTTTCTACACTTTGAGTCATTTTTAGTTGCCCCACTAAATAAACACAAATAATCGTCAAGCTTAAAAATAAAATAGAAGAATATAATAATGGAAAAATTGTATTCATAAAGAAAAAAATATATATTTATATTGTGTTTTATTCAAACGAAAAGTTTTATAGAAGAAAAAAACAAAAAAGGTTCTTACTCATTCATATTTCTATAAGTTGCTACAGCAGAAGGAGAAACTCTGTTAAGATAACGAAAAATCCAATATTTAAAAATTGTATCTAAAACTACAGGAAATGTTGCAATAAATAGAAAGATGAATTCACGATTTTCTGGTAAACCAAAATGCCTTAATAAGGTTTCAAGTAATATTTCCCAACCATGAGAAGAATGGTAGCCTACAAAAATATCTGTAAATAAAATTATAAAAAAAGATTTTGCAGTATCACTTAACCCATATAAAATTTCATTAAAAACAGAATATAAAATAGCCAATTGTCGTTTATTATTTCTAATTAAAGCAATAAATGTTGTAGCGCCTAAAGTGTCTGCTAAAATATTTTTTAGCGAATCTTTTGTTTCTTGATTATAGTGTTTTGCGACTTCATTAGCTTTGTTTCTTATTTTAATATTTATACTTTTGATTGATAAAGGTTGTTCTTTTCCAATCAAGATATCAAATCTTAACTTTTCTTCAAAAGTTTGAAGTTCTTCAAAAGCTCTTATTTGTTGCGAGGGATTTAAAAATATGGCAAAATCTTGTTTTTGCCACCAATAATCTACCAACGGGCCAAAAATAAGAATTTTGGAAAAAGTGTTAATTAGTAGTGGATTTATACATAAAAGAAATAAAAAACGTATAGAAGCTAATGTTTGATAACGTGAGACCCTTAATTCTTCAACGACTGTTTGCTCTCGTATTGGGTCAAATTGATTTTTAAAATTATCAAACATTTTTAAAATAGAACGCGGGATAGGCCCTGTTTTTTCAAAAATGGATTTCTCTGTATTCCGTAAATGCCAATTTTTCATAAATACTATTGTATTAAAGAAGAAATAGTTTTTATAACTATTATACATTAATAGGAGAGAGAGGGATTCGAACCCTCGGTACAAAAATAGATTGTACAACAGATTAGCAATCTGCCGCTTTCGACCACTCAGCCATCTCTCCAAATTTTTACATAGTGCACTGGCTCTGGCGGGATTTGAACCTGCGACCTTGGGCTTATGAGTCCCCTGCTCTAACCACTGAGCTACAAAGCCAATTATTACTAATAACAGTATGCAAAAAAATATAGATTTTTGCAACCATTCCTTTTTAAATGTAATCAATATTATGTGCTTACTTTTTCTTGACAAAAATTTCATTTCCATATATAAATATAATATGAATAAATAAAAACTGAGACTGTAGTTCAATTGGTTAGAGCACCGCCCTGTCACGGCGGAAGTTGCGGGTTCGAGTCCCGTCAGTCTCGCTATAAAAGGCTTGTTATATCAAATAATAAAATTTACATAAAAAAACCACAATATAAATTTTTATATTGTGGTTTTTTTATGTAAATTTTAGTTTAAAAGCATTTGCTCTAAAACTAAAGTTTTTAGTAACGAGTACCTTCAGATTTACTTTGTGTAACGTAACTCTTAATTGTGTATTGAACGAAACGACCAGCTGTTTCAGTACGTTCTAAGTAGAAACCTGGTTCTTCTTTCGGACGTTGTACGATGAATGACATAACACAACTTTCAGTACCTTGAACAGCGTCAAAAGCGTTAACTTTGATGTAACCTTCAGGGTTAACACGACGACATTCAGTAATTTCGTACATTACAGCAGCAGCATCTTTAATGTCGAATAAAGGTAAACCCCATAATTCCCAGTAAACGTTACGTGGGTGTGGATCATCAGTCCATTCTACACTAATCGCCCAACCTTTGCTGATAGCGTATTCAATTT
>JBQCFO010000408.1:0-2787 GCA_051959055.1 Ginsengibacter sp.
AATCCTTCTGAGATGAAAAGGCCGATTCGTGTGTTGGTAGCAAAAGTCGGCCTTGATGGCCACGACCGCGGAGCAAAAGTAATTGCCACTTCCCTTCGTGATGCAGGTATGGAAGTAATTTATACAGGATTGCGCCAAACTCCTGAAATGGTGGTGAATGCTGCATTACAGGAAGACGTGGATGCGATTGGCGTAAGTATTTTGACCGGCGCACATAATACTATTTTTCCAAAAATCTTATCGTTAATGAAAGAAAAAGGAATGGATGATGTACTCGTAACCGGCGGCGGGATTATTCCTGCTGACGATATGAAAAAATTAAATGAAATGGGTGTTGGAAAATTATTTTCTCCTGGTGCATCTACAACTGAAATCGCTGATTACATAAAAGATTGGGTGAAGGAACATAGGAATTTTTAAAGTAAAACCATGAAAAAAGAGATTCATATTTTTAAAACGTTCGAGGAACAGAACGAATGACAGTTGGAACAAATGCGAAACACTACCGTGGAAGAACGTTTCAGGCAATTATATTCAATGCAGCAAATGAGCAGACTTTTGCACCCTCCCAAACAGACAGAAAGAAAAATTGTAATAAAAAAATGGATTTATTAGATAAAGAACTTTTGCTTTTTTTTTACCTGTGCTCAAAAAAACCAGCTCCGCTATATGGTAATTGGCGGCTATGCAGTAAATTATTATTGGGACGTTGCCAGGTTGAATGAATTAAAATCTAAAAAGAAAAAGAAATAATTATGGGTTTTTCAACAATACAAACTTCTCTCGATAACCACATTTTCATCATTACCATCAATCGTCCTGATAAATTAAATGCATTGAATCAAACCGTTTTGGATGAATTAAATCAGGCAATGGATGAAGTCTATAATAATGAACATATAAAAGCGGTAATCATCACCGGAGCGGGAGAAAAAGCATTTGTTGCAGGAGCAGATATTGCTGAATTTGTGTCTGTAAAAGATAATGAAGGAGGATCACTTTCTAAAAAAGGGCAGGATATTTTTTTTAAAATTGAAAATTGTCCAAAACCTGTAATAGCTGCTGTTAATGGCTTTGCGCTTGGTGGTGGCTGTGAATTAGCTATGGCATGTCATTTCAGACTGGCAAGTACGAATGCAAAATTCGGACAACCGGAAGTGAACCTTGGTTTGATTCCCGGATACGGCGGCACACAACGTTTAACCATGTTGATCGGTAAAGGGAAAGCGATGGAACTGATGCTGACAGGAAATATGATCAATGCTGATGAAGCAAAATCTTTAGGCCTCGTAAATTATGTGGAAGCACCTGGAAATTTAGTTACAAAAGCAAAAGATATTTTAAATGTAATCCTTACGAAATCTCCTGTTGCGATTTCTAAAATCATTAAAGCAGTTAATTTTTATTTTGATAAAAAAGGCTTTGATGAAGAAGTAAAATTATTTGGAGAAGTGTTCTCAAGCCCGGATAAAAGAGAAGGAACCGCTGCTTTCCTCGAAAAAAGAAAACCGGTTTTTTAAACACGAATTACAACACACGAGTTACACAAATTAAGAAAGCAACTTTTTCAGCTTCGGCAGTAAAAGAACAAATAAATCAATATTCTATTTAGCTAGCTGTGCAATTGAAGCGCCCTCCCTCTCCTGAGATTCAATTAAATTTGCACAATCGTTTAAAAAGTTTAATCACAAAATATTATGAATTACAGAACAGAAAAAGACACGATGGGTGAAGTGAAAGTGCCTGCGGATGCCTATTACGGGGCACAAACAGAACGCAGCATTGAGAATTTTAAAATTGCACAGGACATTAATAAAATGCCGAAAGAAATTATCCTGGCGTTTGCTTATTTAAAAAAAGCTGCTGCCATTACTAATTTTGATGCAGGTGTTTTACCAAAAGAAAAACTCGATCTGATAACGAAAGTTTGTGATGAAATTCTTGCGGGAAAGTTGGACAAAGAATTTCCTTTGGTGGTCTGGCAAACGGGAAGTGGCACACAAAGCAATATGAATGTAAATGAGGTGATCGCTTATCGTGGACATGTGTTGAGCGGCGGAGAGCTTTCAGACAAACAAAAAGTCTTGCATCCGAATGATGATGTTAATAAATCACAATCAAGCATTGAGACTTTTCCATCTGCCTTGCACATTGCGGCTTACAAAATTTTGTACGACCTTACTTTACCTGCATTAGAAAATCTGAAAAAAACTTTTGAGCAAAAATCAAAGGAATTCATGCACATTGTAAAAATCGGCCGCACTCATTTTATGGATGCAACGCCCTTAACACTTGGTCAGGAATTCAGCGGTTATGCCTCTCAATTGGATCATAGTATAAAAGCAGTTAAAAACACTTTGCCACATTTGAGTGAGCTCGCGCTCGGTGGAACCGCCGTTGGAACCGGAATTAATACGCCACCAAATTATGCGGTGAATGTGGCTGAAACGATTGCAGAATTAACAGGGCTTCCTTTCATCACTGCAAAAAACAAATTTGAATCCCTTGCTTCCCATGATGCGATTGTAGAGACGCATGGCGCATTGAAAACGGTTGCAGTAAGCCTCATGAAAATTGCCAACGATATTCGTATGTTGTCGTCAGGTCCGCGAAGTGGGATTGGCGAAATCAGCATTCCCGAAAACGAACCCGGCTCTTCTATCATGCCCGGAAAAGTAAATCCGACACAATGTGAAGCATTGACCATGATTGCGGCACAGGTAATGGGAAATGATGTAGCCATCAGTGTTGGCGGAGCTACCGGCCAGTTTGAATTAAACGTTTTTA
>JBQCFO010000409.1:0-9041 GCA_051959055.1 Ginsengibacter sp.
AGAAGGCAACGTTTCTTTTCCAATTACAAACCGACCAATTCCTTTAAAAAGTTTATTAAAAGTATCAGACTGGTAAATGAGACTATCTACCATCTCAAAAATGAACTTCGTCCGGGGATTTCTTTTTTTGTATAACAACCATTTAGTAAGATTAGCGGGAGCTGGCAATAGTACGATATCATAAAATTTATTTGCATCGGCTATTTCATAGGTAATGCCATTTCTGTTTGCAAAATATGGAAACCTTCGGCGATCATCCGGGTGCGACAGATCTGAAGCATAAGGAACATATCCGATTTTCAAATTTGTATACATATTGCATTAGGTTATTGGTTATAACCTTATAAAACGAACAGTAACAAAAATTATTTTGCAGAAATGATTTGAGATTTTTAAGACAGGGGTTTTAAACTAAAAAAATGTGGATAAGTTATTTACAATTTAAAGGTGCAATGTTTCAATGATTGTGGCGTTATGTGTCAATAAAAAGAACCAGTAAGACTTGTTAATGATTTTTATTTCAAAAATTTTCAGATTTATTTTAAAACAATTGCAATCGCTCTGTTCATTATTGCGGGTTGTCAGATTGAAAATGCTGTACCCAGGGATTACGATTGATTACAAAACAAGAATCGAAAAAAATTGTCAGATTGTATGTGTAAAAGGCGGCGCGCTTACTATTTCAAACTCTCACATTTCGGCAGGTACAAGTATTGTGGCCTCCTCAGCAAGCGATCTTTCAATTTACAATTCTTTTATTGGCCGAAACTGTGTAATTACTGCCAAAGAAAAAATAATTATACGCAAAAACTGCCTGATAGCCGAGATGACCGTTATCAGGGATCAGGATCACAATATTTATTTGGATAAAAAAACTGATTTTACAGTTGCACCAATAGAAATTAAAGAAAATGTGTGGATTGCTTCAAAAGCAACAGTTTTAAAAGGCGTAACGATTGGCGAACATGCGGTCATAGCTGCATCTGCTGTAGTTACAAAGAACGTACCTTCCTATGAAGTGTGGGCCGGCGTTCCGGCAAAATTTCTAAAAGTAACATCAGATACTTCGGCTGTTTAAAATTAGATTTTTAAACAAATGCTTTTTTATTAATGCTGTTTACAATCTCAGGTTATTTCTTAGCGTTAAATATAAAACACCGTTATTTCTTTGTTTACTGTAAAAGGTAAATTCTTTTTTTAAAAGTAAAATAGTTTAGTTTTAATCAGAATGCTCCAAAAAGCGATTTCCATTATTAAAAGTCCTGCCTCTAAAACAGCCGGCATTTATACCTTTTCTAATTTTTTTATAAAGGGAACTTCTTTTCTATTGCTTTTTATTTATTCTAATCCCAAATATTTAAGTGTTCATGAAAATGGTTTGCTCAGTTTACTTACCAGTTCTGTTTTTATCCTGATGCCCTTTTTGTCACTGGGCATCGTACAATCAACCAGCGTGGATTTTTTTAAATTGAAAGGAGACGAATTTAAAAGCTTTTTTACCACTGGTTTTGTCATTCCGATCTGCATTATGTTTCTTGCATTTGCGGGACTTTTTGTGTTTAGCAATGATTTGAAAAGTGCTTACGATTTTCCATGGAGCTTTGTTTTGATTATACCGGTTTTAACCTTTCTTAATTTTTGCAACGAGCAATTCCTCACCATTGTCAGAAACAATGATGAGCCGGTCACTTTTCTAAAAGCTGCTTTGCTGCGCCTCGGTGTCGAAATCAGCCTTTCTCTCACGCTGGTGGTTGTTTTTTTCAGCGGCTGGCAGGGCCGTGTTACAGGAATCCTCGCTTCAAATACGGTTTTACTTTTTATCGCGTTCTTTTATTTGAAAAAAAAGAATTATTTGTTTGGTAAAATAAAAAGAATTTACATCAGGCAGGAGCTTCTTTATGGTTTTCCAATCATAATTCTTCAATGCAGCACATTTTGTCTTTTTTATTCTGACAAATTTTTTCTTTCTTTCTTTTCAGACAATTCTGAGGTGGGCGTTTATAGCTATGCCTGCGTTTTTGCAGCAGTCGTAAATCTTGGTAGTTCAGCGCTTTTGTATTATGTAATGCCCAAAATTTATTCATTTCTTTCTGAGTCAAAAATCGATTATAAACAAATCAGAAAACATTTTCTTTTTTATGTAAGCAGCTGTTTTATTCTGTTGCTGTGCGTTGTTGCTTTCACCCCGCTTTTATACAAATTTTTTATCAACAGTAGTTATCATCCCGGATTGAAATATTTTTACCTGATAGCTGCAGGATATTTTTTTTGGTCGGTTACTTACTTCTTTTATACGTTTATGTTTTATAAAAAGCATAAGAAAAAGATCCTCGCGACTTCTCTTATTTCAATTTTTATCAGCATTGCGAATAATTATTTTTTTATAAAAAACCTTGGCACTTCGGGAGCAGCATTTTCTGTCTTTTTAAGTTATTTTCTGGTATTGCTGGTTACAATAACTGCCAATCTAAAAAATATAAAAGAGATGTTTTTTAAAGGTCAAAAAACAGGTTTAACAGTACCGCAGGAAACTTATTTTTCAGCAAATAGTTTAGAAAAATAATTGGATGGGAAAGCTAAAACTTTTAATAATAATAGATACGCTAAAAAAAGGTGGTGCCGAAATATTGCTGGCAGGAATTCTTGCGGAATTAAACAAAAAATATGAAGTCATCCTTGTTACTCTTTCTGAAGCGTGCGATTTTGATGAAGATGAAATCATTTTCAGCCATAGATATCATTTAGGTTTTAAAGGAAAAGCATCCTTCATTTTTTGTGTTTTCAAATTAAATAAAATTATTAAAAAACATCGCCCTTCATTCATTCAATCCCATTTATTTTACAGCAGTTTAGCTGCTCGCATTGTCTGTCCGTCAAATGTTCCTTTACTTTATTCATTGCACGGCGAAATGAGTAAAAATGTTTTTAACAATAGCAAAACCCTTACTTTTTTAGAAAAGAAAACTATTAAACACAATCATTCAACCATTGCTGTTTCAAACACTGTTTTAAAAGATTACCAAAACACCATCGGGAAAAAGTACAATTGCTTTGTTTTAAAAAATTACATTTCGGATTTATATTTTTCGAAAAAAGTTGCTGCAAAAAAATTTACTGATTTCAATAAATTAAAATTGGTAGCAGCAGGAAATATAAAACAAGTAAAAAATTATCAATTTTTGTTAGAAGCGTTTGAGCATTTAAAAGGATATAATATCTCTTTGGATATCTATGGTACAGGAGATTCGAGGATTTTCCAACATAACATTTCAAAAAGTCATTTGAAGATTACATTTAAAGACGCAGTCAACAATCTTCATGAAATATTGCCGGATTACGATTTGTATGTATCCTGCTCCAAACATGAAGGATTTGGGATTGCCGCTGTTGAAGCAATGGCTTCAGGGCTTCCATTATTGCTGGCAGACCTGCCGGTTTTTCATGAAGTCACTTTTGATAATGCTTTATTTTTTGATTTAAAAAATCCGATGTCTTTTGTTGATTTAATCAAAGAAATTTTTGAAAAAAAATATGATTTGAATCGGTATTCTGAAAAGGGAATCGAAATATCGAAACAATACAATAAAGAAAAATATCTTTCAAATCTTTATTCCATTTACGATGAAATACTTCAATAACCTTTAAAAATAAAATGCCACACATCCTCTTCATATCTTATGATGGAATGACTGATCCTCTTGGCCAAAGCCAGGTTATTCCTTATCTGATAGGGCTTTCAAAAAAGGGATTTCGTTTTACGATTTTAAGTTGTGAAAAACGCGAAAGATATTCTGTTCATAAAAATGAAATTAAAGATTTATTGAAACCATTTGCCATAAAATGGATTTCCATTCCATATCATAAAAACCCTCCCGTAATCTCTTCTGTTTATGATACAATGATGTTGAAAAGAAAGGCAAAGAAACTTCATGCCGTTGAAAAATTTGATATGGTACATACGCGGGCCGGAACGCCTGCATTAGTTGGATTATGGATGAAGAAAAAATTTGAGGTAAAATTTTTAAATGACATCCGCGATTTTTTTGCTGAAAGCCGGATAGATTCAGGATCCTGGAATAAAAAAAATCTGTTTTACCGCTCTGTTTATCATTATTTTAAAGAAAAAGAAACTCAAGCAATCGAAAAAAATGATGGAATTGTATGCCTTACAGAATCAGCAAAAAAGATTATTACGGCATCAATACCATATAAAAATAAAATTCCTTTGGAAGTAATTCCATGTAGTGTGGATATCAATTTATTTGATCCGCAAAAAATTGATCCGAAGCAAAAATCAGCATTCAAGACCGACCTGGATATTAGTGATAATGATTTTGTTTTCAGCTATCTCGGTTCTATTGGCAGTTGGTATCTTACAGACGATTTGATGGGTTTTTTAAAAACAATCAGCAATAAAATTCCCAACTCAAAATTTTTATTCATTTCTCCGGATAAACATGAAACAATTATTAATGCAGCAGGGAAAGCCGGATTGTATGAAAATAAAATAATAATACAAAAGGCAAAAAGAAAAGAAGTGCCGGTGTTGCTTTCTTTAAGTAAATTCTCTGTTTTTTTTATCAAACCATGTTATTCAAAACAAGCGTCATCCCCAACAAAACATGGAGAAATAATGTCTATGGGAATTCCGGTAATTACCAATTCAGGAGTTGGCGATGTGGCCGGAATTGTAGAAAAATACAATTCAGGTATTGTGATAAAAAAATTAAACAACGAGGAATTTGAAAGAGTAACTGATAAAATCGTTGAGAATATTTCATTTGATAAGGCACAGATCAGAAAAGGAGCCTTTGAAATTTATAACCTGGATAATGCAGTAGAAAAATACGCAAAAATCTATGAGGCAGTTTTAAAATAATATTGAAAATAGGATTTTCAGTTATTTCTTAGTTTACTGTAGCTCGTTCTCTTACTGCCTTCCGCCTAAGCCTTCTTCCCCACTGCATGATAAAAAGGAATTCCATCGCTTATTACAATATCCGTTAATCCTGCATTCTCCATCATTTCTCTAACCTGATTTTTAGAAAACCTTTGTTCAAGGCGCGTTCCAAAGCGATCCAATGCATCATTTCTAACCATAAAAAAAGAACGGTTTTGATAACCATGCAATGGCATTCTGTGTGCGAGATCTTTCAATCCTAAATATTTAAAAAATCTTCCGGCTAAAACAAACGGCATGTAAAAAACAATTGCAAGAATATCACAAACAAAATGTTTCATCTTACCCGGTAACCTGCTTACAATTTTTCTAACAAAATCACTGACCTTAAAAAGCGAATTGTAAAATGGTCCGCGTCTGTCTAAATTATAATAGAGATAAACATAAAAATAGCCTCCTCTTTTTAGTTTTTTTACGCAGTCATTCAAAGCCTTTTTTGTATCGGGGATATGATGCAGAACGCCAATGCTCATTACGAAATCAAACGTTTCATCTGCAAAAGGAAGGGTTTCGATTGAGGCTTGTGACAATCGGACATTGTCAATTTCACCCAACAATTTATCTGCTGCAAAAATGGCCTTACTCGGATCAACTGCTTCAATAAACCCGAGTTTTGGAGCCAGATATTTTGTCCATCTTCCCGTACCGCAACCAACATCTAACGCATACATTTCTGGATTGATAATTTCATCATTTAAAATATCAAAATACTCGTCTCCTCCTTTTTTTACCAAATCATCATTATGTTCATAAAACTTCAGCCATTCGTCTCCAAATTCATCCACTACTTTTTTATCAATATTTTTGCCTTCGATATTAAAAATATTTATGGCCCGGTTTTTTGTTTGAACAATCCTATCCGGCGGCTTTGTAAATTCAGCTTTCATACAATCCTCGCGTCTTTTTAAAGTATGGCAAAATAGTTTATTTACCTCATACACGTCAAATTTTTAAGCGAATATTATATCTTGTAAAGGTGAGCATCACCGGAAATATTACCGATATAAGTACCAGGCAACAATATTCTAAGCGAAGATGCCGTTGATAAAAAAAGAAATTTTATAGTGAAAATAAAAACTGCCTGAAACCATCGGATATTTCCCGCAATTCAAATTTCAGCTGATGAGTTATATTGATTTTTTATTAATTCCTGTCTATATTTTTATCCTGTATCTCTTTTTCAGGTCAAAAAGAAAAAAATATGCCGATCCATTATTACAAAAATATCACAAGCGGGGGTTTTGGATTAAAATAGTTGCAAGTATCCTTTTTATACTCTATTATTCTTATCTGACTCAGGGAGATAGCACCTCCTTATATCAATACGAAGGAAATAATTTATATCAACTCATTCTTCACAACAGCGAAAATTTTAAATATATTTTTCAAAGCGGAAAAGATTTTGATCCTTCCTTAGTGAAGAATCCTTATAATGTGGGATATTTTCGTGAAGAAGCCAATTACATGATCATCCGCCTCGATGCGCTTTTCTCATTTCTTTGTTTTGGAAGCTATGCGATTATTAATTTATTTTTTGCATCCCTTGCTTTTTCCGGATTATGGAAATTGTACCTGTTTTTTTATGAGCAATATCCAAAATTGCATAAGCAATTCGCCATTTCTATTTTATATTTTCCAACCCTTGCTTTCTGGAGTGCCGGTTTATTAAAAGACACGTTGTGTATTGCTGCGCTTGGATGGCTCACCTATTCTTTGTATGGGCTGCTTTACAAAAGAAGATCAGTTATTAAAAATTGCATTCTTATTTTTATTTCTGCTTACTTTCTCGTGGTTCTTAAAGTTTATATCCTTCTTGCTTACGTTCCTTTTTTTGTATTGTTTATCATTTTGAAAAATGCGCAAAATATCCGGTTTAAATTTCTCAGATACGTTTTTGCGCCGTCGCTTATTGCTTTGAGCGTTTATTCATTCACCGGAATTTTATCAGCCTATAATGATGAACTTGGAGCCTACGCGGTAGAAGATGTAACGTCAAGTATTTCTCATTTAAATGAGGTGATTGAAATACGCAGCGGACGTGAAGATGCAGCTTCAAATTTTAGCCTGGGTGCAAAATATGATGGTACATTCCCGGGGCTTATAAAAATAGCACCCATTGCTATTTCAACCACTTTCTTCAGGCCTTTTATCTGGGAAGCACATAAAATATCTCAGTTGATGGCAGCAGTAGAAAGCCTGATTCTGATGTTTTTTACCCTATTTATTTTTTTAAAAAGCGGTCCATTCAGACTTGTAAAATGGATCCTGAGTGACCCATTGATCATGTATTGTTTTCTTTTTGCGGTTGTTTTTGGATTATTTGTCGGCGCCAGCACTTTAAATTTTGGAACCCTCGTTCGTTATAAAATCCCTTGCCTTCCATTTTATGCTATTTCTTTATTTTTAATTTATGAAAAAGTAAAAGAAAGAGCAAAAGAAAAAGCATTAAAAGAATCTGCTACTGATTCACGGGCAATTTCATTAGTTCCCGCTATTTCTTAAATTTCATTCTTTCAAAATAATTTTTGAAAAGCAATTTGATAGATTTATCTTCAAAAAATTACATTTTAAACAACTGAATGGTTCACTTACCCAAATTGATAGCAGACCTTGCCTTGATCCTGATTACAGGAGCAATTACTACTTTATTATTTCGCAAAATAAAACAACCACTGGTTTTAGGATACATTATTGCCGGATTTTTAGTCGGGCCGCATTTATCTATTACGCCGACTGTTGCCGATAATGAAAATATAAAAACGCTTGCTGAAATTGGGGTTATTTTTCTGCTCTTTAGCCTCGGCCTTGAATTTAGCTTTAAAAAACTTTTACGCGTTGGCGGAGCCGCTTCCATTACAGCTTTCGTTGAGATCGCTTTTATCACGGTCACCGGTTATTTTGTGGGCCGCTGGATGAACTGGTCTTTTATGGACAGTTTATTTCTCGGCGGCATGCTGGCAAGTTCTTCCACTACCATTATCATTCGCGCTTTTGAGGAACTTGGAATAAAGACAAAACAATATGTAAGAGTGGTTTTTGGCGTATTGGTGGTAGAAGATATCGTAGTCATTTTGTTGATGGTACTACTGTCAACAATGGCTGTCAGCAAGGAATTTCAGGGAACAGAGTTGTTATTTACCATCTCAAAATTGCTCTTTTTTTTAGCCTTATGGTTTCTTGCAGGAATATTTTTGTTACCTACATTTTTAAAAAAAGCGAAAAAATTATTAGATGAAGAAGCTTTACTCATTTTATCCATCGGGCTTTGCCTCGGAATGGTTGTAGTGGCCACCCAGGTTGGTTTTTCTGCAGAATTAGGCGCTTTTATTATGGGATCAATCATGGCTGAGACGACCTCTGCCGAAAAAGTAGAACACATCATTAAACCGGTAAAGGACCTTTTCGCTGCTGTTTTTTTTGTTTCAGTCGGAATGATGATAGATCCAAATGCAATTGTGGAATACAGATGGCCGGTTTTATGGATCACTTTACTAACTTTATTCGGAAAATTATTTAGTACCACTCTCGGCGCTTTAATTTCTGGCCAGCCTTTGAAACAATCGGTACAAGTAGGTATGAGTATGGCTCAAATTGGTGAATTTGCTTTTATCGTAGCAACCCTCGGTCTTTCACTCGGCGTTATCAGCGATTTTATTTTTCCTGTAGTAGTGGGTGCTTCCGCAATTACTACATTTACCACTCCTTATCTTATTAAATTTTCAGAACCCTTTTACAATTTTATCATCAGAAGCCTGCCACGAAAATGGGTCAAGGCGTTAAATAATTATTCATCAGGCGCACAGCACATCCAGGCGGAAAGTAACTGGAAAGTCGTCATTAAATCTTACGCTTATATCGTCGTTACAAACGGCATTATTCTGCTGGCGCTTTTTTTAATTTCGGTAAATTTTCTGATGCCGCTCTTGAATGAGCACCTTTCGAACACGGCTGTCAAAAGTATGACCGGTTTGATCGTTACTCTTGGAGCTGCTTCGCCCTTTTTGTGGGCGCTTATGGCCAAAAAGCCTGCAAGCATCGCATATAAGGAACTCTGGTTGGTAAATAAATATAACCGCGGCCC
>JBQCFO010000410.1:0-5133 GCA_051959055.1 Ginsengibacter sp.
ACTTATCTATCTGACAAGTTGTGGAAATAACCATACTACCGTAATCAATAATAGTAATACAGATACTTCTCATTTACCGGTTGAAACAAACGCGCCAAACAGCAATTATAAACCTGCTATCAACGGCCAAACAAGAATTGCGGGAGTAAAAACGACGACATCCTATAAGGTTGAAAAAATAGCAGAGAGACTTGGTGCTCCTTTTGCAATTGTAGCTATGCCTGATGGCCGGTTCATGGTAACTATAAAATCGGGCTACGCCGAAATTCATAACGCAGACGGTAAACTGGTAAAAAAAATCACCGGTTTCCCGGCCGTAGTGCATTCGGGCCAGGGTGGTTTGCTGGACGTAGCCTTTGATCCTGATTTTGCAAATAATAAAATGATGTACTGGAGTTTTTCAGAAAAATATCCACCGGGAAACCTTACTGCTGTTGCCAGAGGAAAATTAAATGAAGATGCGGGAACAATTGAAGGTGCAACGGTTATATTTCGCGCGGTGCCTGCATTAAACAGCAATATGCATTTTGGCTCGCGGCTGGTATTTGATAAAGATGGAAATCTTTTTGTAAGCGCCGGCGAAAGATCTATCCTGGAAGGCAGGGCACAGGCCCAAAAATTAAATTCCAGTCTTGGAAAAGTATTTAAGATTACAAAAGACGGTAAACCGGCTCCCGGCAATCCTTTTCTCAACAAAGCAGGCACAATGCCGGAGATTTATTCTTACGGGCATCGCAATCCCCAGGGACTTGACATAAATCCTGCAACAGGAGAATTATGGGAAGCTGAATTTGGTCCACGCGGCGGCGACGAAATAAACCTTATTCGTCCGGGCAAGGATTACGGATGGCCTGTTATTACTTATGGCATTGAATACAGTGGCGAAAAAATCGGTGATGCCATTCAGCAAAAAGCAGGAATGGAACAACCCGTGTATTATTGGGACCCGGTAATATCGCCCAGCGGTATTTGTTTTTATAAGGGTGATGCCATACCAGAATGGAAAAACAATTTATTTGTTGCTGCACTGAGCGGACAACATATTGACAGGCTTGTAATAAAAGACAATAAAATAACCGGTGAAGAAAGATTGCTTTCTGATCTGAAACAACGCTTTCGTGATGTAACCTATGTAAACAATATGCTTTATGCGATAACTGATGGAGGCGATGTATATCGCATCAGCAAAAAGTAGCGTTTGGGTCGTTACGGGGACTGCGGTCTGAACGATGAGATTTAAAAATCGTTCAGGCCGCAAATTACCGGCTCCCTTAATCAATTGATTTTAGCGGCCTTAAAGGATGCGTCCTGTTAAAATCAGACAGATAAGAATTGTAGGTGAAATAAATGACTTTTTCTGAAAGCGGGCATACAAAAATAGCGATACTTTGATGGGCGTCTTTCTTAATGCGCTTCATCATATTCCGCAATTTCAACATTACCGGATTCACTAATTGGGCAGGATATTTTTGCAGTAATTCTGCTTCTGCTTCTTTTGCACGCGCTGCTAAAATATTTTCCAGAACGCCTTTCTGTTTCATTTTTGGCTCAAACCGGATGATGATTGAAACCCGGGGATTGTGTTCGCAATCTTCTAAGAATGAATCGTGGTTTTGTAATGATTGTAGGTTTTTACTCACAGTTTTTGAATTTTTGTAAAATTAATTTTCAAAAACCGGTACAGAAATGATAATTATCAGTTGAAAAACTGAGATTGCTCATGTATATCCAAGACGAAACACTGGTTTATTTTTAATCATTCAACATTCTATATTCATTCGGTGACTGCCCTACCCTTTGTTTGAACAATCTTGTAAAATGTTGCGGATATTTAAATCCTAATTCGTAGGCGATTTCACTAACCGATTTGCTTTTGTCAAAAATTTTGTCTTTGGCTACATTAATTACTTTTGATTGAATGTATTCCTGCGCTGTTTTTCCCGTTTCTTTTTTTATTAAATCACCAAAATACCCTGAAGACAAATTCAATTCTTTTGCACACGAAGCAACAGAAGGTAAGCCAATTATTTGAGGTTTATCTGACTGAAAATATTCATTCAATAAGTTTTCAAACTTTTCTAAAATTCCTTTGTGAACGTTGTCGCGCGTAATAAACTGCCGGTCATAAAAACGAACACAATAGTTCAGGAAAAGCTCGATGTTATCTACGATAAGTGTTTTACTATGTTTATCAATGGTGTGCTTCAGTTCATAGTTAATTTTTGAAAAGCAATCCAACACAATTTTTCTTTCACGTTCTGATAAATGCAGTGCCTCATTAGATTGATAACTGAAAAAATTATAGTCCTGAATATGTTTTGCCAATGAACTGCCATGAATTAAATCGGGATGAAATATCAATACATATCCTTTCGGCTGATAAATTTCACCATTACTGTTCACACCGGCTACCTGTCCCGGTGCAAGAAAAACCAGCGTTCCTTCCTGGTAATCATAAGTGTGACGGCCATAAACCAAATCGCCACATTTCACATCTTTTAAAAATACAGTGTAGAAGCCGAAATACATTTTTGAACCTTGTCGGGGGCTTGCCCTGGATAAATCAACAACACTTACCAATGGATGTAGTGTTTCATTATTATTGAATAAGTTGTAATCATTGACTGTTTCAAACCTTCGGATGTAATCCATACTATTGATTTTATCTGATTCAAAATTACCATCTTGTTTCTCATTTTTTCAATAAGTATTTGTAATCAGCAATATTGGTAGATAAAACCACAATTTGTATACCATCGGCGCAAAAAAATGGAAAGACCTTTGCATTATAAAAAATAAATGCAGAACATAAAATTAAATAACGGTGTCAAAATGTCCATCCTTGGATTTGGTGTTTTTCAAGTCATGGATTTAGAGGAATGTGAAAGAAGTGTAATTGAGGCTATTGAAACGGGCTATCGCTTAATTGATACAGCACGATCATACGAAAATGAAGAAGCAGTTGGAAACGCCATAAAAAAAAGTGGTGTAGCAAGAGAAGAATTGTTTATCACCACCAAACTATGGATTCAATCGAATGGCTATGAAGGAACCGAAAAAACTTTTGAAAATTCTTTAAAAAGATTGCAATTAGATTATCTGGATTTATATCTTATTCATCAACCTTTTGGGGATGTATATGGCGAATGGAGAGCGATGCAGGACTTGTCTAAAGAAGCTAAAGTTAGAGCCATTGGTGTAAGCAATTTCCAGCCTGACAGGTTAATGGACTTAATCATTCACAACGAAATTGTTCCTGCAATAAACCAAATTGAAACACACCCTTTTCATCAGCAAATTGAAGCGCAGAAATTCCTGCAAAACAATAATGTACAAATTGAAAGTTGGGGGCCATTTGCAGAAGGCAAGAACAATATTTTTCATAATGAACTGCTTGCTACAATTGCTCAGCAACACAATAAGTCAATTGCACAGGTTATCATTCGCTGGCTTACACAAAGAGGTGTTGTTGCAATTCCTAAGCCAGTCCATAAAGTCAGAATGAAGGAGAACTTCAACATTTTTGATTTTGAACTAAGTACCGAAAATATGAAAGCCATCAAAACATTAGACACAAAAGAAAGCCTTTTCTTCGACCACCGTGATCCTGAAATGGTAAAATGGGGCTCACTTACATTCTCGCACCTGTTGCGGCCGGTTAAGATGAAGAATAATGATTAGAAGCATTAAGATAGTGTCATTAATTTCATAAATGAATCCTGAAATGAAAACCCCAATTCTTTTTATTCAATTCTTTTGGGCATATCATACGGATGTTCAAATACTCAATTCTCCATTTCCACAAAACGGGATGGAATATATTTTGTGATAAAAGAGAAAAAGAAAAAGAAGCAGAAAGCGATGAGGAAATGAGAGGAAGTTTTTATTCAAGTAAAAAAAATTACAACAATGCAAAAAAGAAAATTAGGAAATCAAGGCCTTGAAGTTTCAGCTCTTGGCCTCGGATGCATGGGAATGAGCTTTTCCTATTATCCATTTCCGGAAAAAAAAGATTCCATCAATTTGATTCATAAAGCTATTGACCAGGGAATCAATTTTTTTGATACTGCTGAAGTGTATGGACCGTACATAAATGAAGAATTGGTGGGCGAAGCGCTTGAACCTTACAAAGGCAAAGTAGTGATTGCTACAAAATTCGGTTTCAATATCGAGGATGGAAAATCAGTCGGTACAAATAGTAAACCACAGCAAATCAGAAAAGCGGTTGAAGGCTCTCTCAAAAGATTAAGAATTAGTACAATTGATCTTTTATATCAACATCGTGTTGATCCTTCAGTACCTATTGAAGAGGTTGCCGGAACAGTAAAAGATTTGATTAATGAAGGCAAGGTGAAATATTTTGGTTTGAGTGAAGCAGGTGCACAAACGATTCGAAAAGCACATGCCGTTTTGCCGCTAACTGCGCTGCAAAGTGAATATTCGTTGTGGACGCGCAAGCATGAAAAGGAAATTCTTCCAACCATTGAAGAATTGGGTATTGGCTTGGTTGCATACAGCCCATTGGGTAAAGGATTTCTTACAGGGAGAATTAATGAAAATACGAAATTTCAGCAAGGAGATTTTAGGAATACTTTGCCAAGATTTACAGAAGAAGCACGTAAAGCAAATACAGCACTTTTAGATTTAATCAATGAATTTGCACAACAAAAAAATGCAACACCGGCACAAATTGCGCTTGCATGGGTACTTGCTCAAAAGCCGTGGATTGTACCCATTCCCGGCACTACAAAGTTGCATCGCTTAACAGAAAATATTGGCGCTATGAATATCTGTTTTACACCTGAAGAATTACAACAAATTGAAGAAGCTTCTTCTCATATTAAAATTGAAGGCGAACGATATCCTGAAACTTTGGAGAAGACAACGGGGTTGTAAAAAGTATTAATTTTAAAGGACAATAAAGAAAGACCGCATGATTATACCAGGCAAATGCATTTGAAACGAAAATGAACAGTAGCTTTTCAAATCACGGAGGTATGAAATGATTATAGCAACCATTTTAACCGGTTTTAAAACCCTGAAAGCCCGCCTGACCAAACGGGCAGGGGTGAAATGTCATCGGGATTTAAAATATTCGAAATCAATATTTCTATAATCCTATCAGCCTTTCAG
>JBQCFO010000411.1:0-4896 GCA_051959055.1 Ginsengibacter sp.
TAAATTAATTTTAGAAGATAAAATAAAATTAACGGGTTTGCACATTCCGGTAATTGCTGAAATTTATGAACCTGTGTTGAAAGAATTAGAATTGAATGGAATAAGATTTAATGAAGAGTCAGAAATTTTAAACGCAGTATAACGGTTACCAGTAAACGAAGAAATAAAGGGGATTTCTATTTTTTTAAAAGGTTGCCAACTTTTTAAAAGTTGGCAACCTTGCATAAACCTTGCATAAAAACTTTACTGGGTACCAGCTTGCTTTTTAGCATCGGCTTTCATTTGATCATTTGCAGTAATTAAAAATTCTACTCTCCTGTTTTGAGCCATTCCTTCGGGAGTATCATTTGAATATGCAGGTGCAGATTCACCAAAGCCTCTTGTGGTCATGCGTGTTCCGGCAATTCCCTGCGAAGCGAGGTAGTCTCTTACAGCATTAGCGCGCCTTAATGATAGGGCCATGTTGTATTCATCTGTACCGCGGCTATCTGTATGTCCCTGGATTTCAATATTGGTATTTGGATATTTATTTAAAATAGCTACGAGCTTATTCAAATTATTTTTAGCTGAATCTCCGAGATCAGATTTTGAAAAGGCAAAAAGTATTTTTTCATTAAACTCAACTTTGATTCCTTCATCTACTCTTTCTACTTTTGCCCCCGGGATATCGTTTTTAATTTGTTCTGCCTGCTTATCCATATCGCGCCCAATAATAGCACCGGCGCCCCCGCCAACTACTGCACCAATAATGGTTCCCAGCGTACTGTTGCCTGCTGCCCTTCCGATTATGTTTCCTCCGACTGCTCCTGCAGCTCCACCAATTGCAGCCCCTTTTTGTGTTTTTGTTGCATTGCATCCAACCATGATAAAAGCAAAAAGAGGAAAAGCAAAAATTAAATTTTTTAAATGTTTCATCAGTAAATTTTTTAGTTCATTCACGACATTTCAAAGATTATACCATAAAATAATTGCAGATATAAGGGTACTGTATACAAACAAAATAATTCGTGCTTGTATCATTATCGTAAAATGGAAGAGGAAATCAGGTTTTTTCTTTGTTTGCTGCGAATGAACCATTTTTTATTTCCCCTGGTTTAATATCTTCAAGAGGCTTTTCACTTCATCGAAAGTATTAAATGCATGCATTACGATTCTTAGCCTCTCCTCTCCTTTTGGTACTGTCGGATAAAGAATCGGCCGGATATCAAAACCGCTTTTCTGTAAAGTTTTCGCTACTTTTTTTACTTCTTCATTTCCAGGTATAATCACAATTTGTATTGGCGTATCGCCAGGCAGAATTTTAAATTTGAAATTTCCATTTCTAAAAACAGCTATCAATTCTTTCAAATGATTTCTTTCTTTTCCCAATGCCGGAAATATTTTATAAGAAATGAAAATTGCTTCAACAGCAGATGGTGGCAAGGCTGTGCTGTAAATAAGCTGACGTGAAAAATTGATAAGATATCTTTTAAGTTTTTCTGAACCAAGTATAATTGCTCCATGTGCACCACAGGCTTTTCCGAAAGTATGAATACGGGCAAAACATTTATTTTCTAAATTCAATTTCTGCACAAGCCCCTCTCCTCTTTTGCCAATAACTCCGGTTGTATGCGCTTCATCAACTATTAAAGCCGCATCATATTTTTCACATAAATCAACTATTTCTGATAAAGGAGCAAAGTCGCCATCCATAGAAAACACACTTTCTGTCACCACAAAAATATTTTGTGAATTTTCTTTTGCAGTAGCGAGCTTCTTTTCCAGGTCCGGCAGATCATTATGCAAAAAAGAAAAAGATCCCGCAAAGGATAACCGAATTCCATCACGCAGAGATGCATGACTCAACTGATCATAAATAACCGTATCATTTTTTTGAGGCACACAACTAAGTACGCCTGTGTTGGCATCATAACCGGAATTGAAAATCAATCCAGCTTCCGCATTATGAAAACCAGCAATGATTTTTTCCGTTTCTTCTATTAATTCGTAGTTGCCTGAAAGCAGCCGCGAGCCGGTGCTGCCGTGGGAAAGATTTGCAGAAAGATATTTTTCAATCAATTTATTTTTTACAATGCCCAAATAATCATTGCTGCAGAAATCAATTTTATTTTTGTTTACAATTAAAGAACGCAGCGCGTTTGCATCAATTCGCTCCTGCAATTTTTTATTGAGAAAATCTTCATTCATAAAGCAAAATTAGTTGATTAGCTAATGTGCTGATTTGATAATGTGCTGATGTGATAATGTGAAAATATGAAAATGATGTTATGTAATTCAACAGTTCAATAATTGAATATTGTAACAATTTAACAATATAGCAATATAACAATGTAACAATATAATAACAATGTAACAATATAATAATGTAATTATTTTTGGAAAATGGAAACACTATCACAAGACACGAAAAATATTTTAGGTTTAAAATTAGTAACAGATCCCCGCTGGGTGGACCTTGCTGCTATTTCGCTGGAAGACATATTAACCGATCATGCATGGTGCGAACAAAAAGCTGCCACCAGTTGTATTACACTTATTACTAAATATAGCAATAAAAAAAAGCTGGTAAGCGAATTGGCGCCAATCGTTACAGAAGAATGGGGGCATTTCCGGCAGGTACTAACGGAGATGCACAAACGAAATTTATCATTAGGTCCTCAGCGCAAAGATGTGTATGTAAATAAACTGATAGAATTTCAGAAAAAAGGCGGCAGTCCCGAAGAAAGATTTTTGGATCATTTATTAACGATGGCATTAATAGAAGCCAGGAGTTGCGAGCGTTTCAAGCGATTGAGCGAAGGCCTCGAAGATGATTACATGCGCGCGTTTTATCGCAGATTTATGGAAAGTGAAGCTGGTCATTATACTTTATTTATCAACCTGGCAGATACTTATTTACCAAAAGAAAAAGTAAGAAAAAGATGGAGAGAATGGATAGATTATGAGACTGGATTAATGCAAAGTATGGAGGTGCGGGGAGATAGGATTCATTAAGAATTGTGAATTGTGAATTAAGAATTAAAAATTGAAAATTGAAATTCTCAATATTTCTTCATTTGTTGGGAATGCTATTTTATTGCCTCTATATTTTTCTCAAATCTGCTGGCATCAAGCTGATCAATTCGTTTGGTTTTTTCATAATTAAACAAAGGCGGCATCAAATGTTCTGCTGATGAAATGATTCCATTTTTATCTACAAACAAAGTAAGCGGATATAAATCGGTCATGTTATCACAATATTCTTTCACTTCCGGAATTGGAATAAAACTAAACGGATGTTGTTTTAAAAAGTAAATGACCTTACTCTTTTTCTCAAACGTCATTGATAAAAATATAACACCGGAATTTTTGTATTTTTCATTCAAAGCATTCAATTCAGGCAATTCTGCTATGCATGGAATACAACCAGCAAACCAAAAATTAATTACAATAGGTTTTCCTTTTAAATCTTTTAGATTTATTTCCTTGCCATCGATATCTCTAAAATTAAAATCAGGAAGTGATTGTCCTGCTAAATATTGCCCGTGAATATCTATTGGATTTGGATCCGACATAAGATTTAACTGATAAAGTAAAGTGTCTCCTTTTCGCTCGGTTCCTGATATTTTTGGAATTAACCGTGATCTTTTTGAAGTTCTCGAAAGCAGGAAAGAATCCAATTGCTGTTTGTTCCAAAGTGGCCCATTACCGCTTTTGAAATAAATTATCCACGACTTATCTTTCTGAAGTTGTGCATTTGTATTTTCAGAAACAAAAGATGTAAGAATGAAGAATAGTATGAAAAGAAATCCTGTTTTAAATGAATGCATTTTTTCTGTGTAATGGAAATTTTTTAAACACTTTTCGAATGTTTCAATAAAAAACTTCAAAATTATTATTTCTTCTTGATCAACATTCATAAAATTGAAAAATCAAAATACAGCTTATTTCTTCCTTTACTGTAAATTAAATTGGCTTCATCAGCCTGTTACCACATCATCATATCATCACATTGTTTTACTTTTGCAAACGCGATTGTTCAAAGGTTTATTCTAATGCAGAGCCATTTAGCTTGTCGCTTCTTTAAAAAAAATTTGTATGTCTTTAAATAAAGAAGTAAAAAGAATAACGACTCACACGTTACAAAAGATGAAGGAATCTGGTGAAAAAATTTCGATGATCACCGCTTACGATTTTTCATTTGCAAAAATTTTTGATGCAGCCGGCATAGACATTATTTTAGTAGGCGATAGTGCAAGCAATGTGATGGCAGGCCATGAAACCACATTGCCTATTACACTTGATCAAATGATCTATCATGCAAGCTCTGTAGTACGTGGCTGCAACCGTGCGCTGATTATTGTAGATCTTCCTTTTGGAAGCTACCAGGGCAACAGCAAAGAAGCCTTGAATTCTACTATCAGGATTATGAAAGAAACCGGCGCCCATGCAATCAAATTAGAAGGCGGCGAAGAAATCATTGAATCTGTAAAAAGAATCGTTGGAGCAGGAATTCCCGTGATGGGACATCTGGGTTTAACTCCTCAATCCATTTATAAATTTGGTACTTATACCGTAAGGGCAAAAGAAGAACAGGAGGCAAAAAAGTTAAAAAATGATGCGATGCTTTTGCAGGATGCCGGATGTTTTGGAATTGTTTTGGAAAAAATTCCGGCAACATTAGCAACAGAAGTTTCACAGAAGCTTTTTATTCCAACTATCGGCATCGGTGCAGGAAATGGATGCGACGGGCAAGTGTTGGTAATGCACGACATGCTCGGAATTAATACAGAATTTAAACCAAGATTTCTTCGTCAGTATTTAAATTTATATGAGCAGGTAAATAAATCTGTACGGGAATATGTAAGCGATGTGAAAAAAAATAATTTTCCGAACGATAGTGAATCTTACTGATAA
>JBQCFO010000412.1:0-5688 GCA_051959055.1 Ginsengibacter sp.
CTTCCGTTTTGGAAACCATTAAGCCCGCTGAAACCATAACTTCCCCTGTATTTTACCGTCATAAATGCGTTGCCTTTATACTTTACATTATTATATTGAAATCTGATATTAGCGGTATTCCTGCTGCGGTTGTACAAACCTTTATATTCGTTTTTGGTAACTAATGAGGTGACATACGTTACAGGGTCGCGTTTATACAATTTCCCGTCTTTTATTTGTTGCAATACCTTTTTGTCTTTGGCAACCAGGTATTGATATCCGGAAAAAACTGAAAAGTTTTTATTGAAGTTATAAGAAAAATTCGCTTCCAATCCTTCTGTAAAAACTTTATCCAGGTTCATATATGAATAAATTGCCTGGTTATTTGTTTTTGTAAAAGGAAGGTTATATGATTCTATCAGGTTACTGATGTCATTTCTGAAAAAATTTATTTTGAAAACCGCGCGGCTGTTGATTGTATAATCAAATCCGGCATTAACACCAATAGATTTTTCCGGCGAAAGATTGTAGTTGTGCAAATACGGATTCAGATTAATGTCCTGATTTATCTGCCCGTTTTTTTGCAACATTTTCAATCCATGTTCCAATTCCTGCGCGCCAAGAATTGTATAACCAATAAGAGAGTTTGAAAAATTTAAAAACTGCTGCCTGAAATCCGGCGCTTTAAAACCGGCCCCTAAACTACCTTTAAAAATAAAATTCGGTTTTAATTTATAAGCTATTGCCAGCTTCGGGCTCAATTGTGCCGCATAAAGCGAATTCTTATCATAGCGCGCACCGGCAATAATATTAATTTTTTCTTTCCATTGAATTTGTTTTTGAACAAACGCATAAAAGGCGTTTAATTCTTTCAACGAACTATATCTTGTTGAATTTACTGTTTCAAAATTATATCCGGCGCCCACGACAAACAGCGCTGCCGGATTTTTACCCACGTTCATCTGTATCTCCGGACGTACGAGAATATCCGTTAATTGTATTTTTTCATACAACGAATCATTTTTTTGTAAATAAACTGCGGCATTATTGGTATAAGAAGTGGAATAAACAGAAGCAGTATAATTTAAAGAGCGGTTTACTATATGATCAAAACGAGCATACAGGCTTCCATCTGTTTCCGTGGTTGTTCCCTTTACAATTTGTGGTTCGGATTGTGGATAGATGAGGTAATTATTAAATTGCTTTTCGGAACAATACCTTGCCGATAAAGTGAATTTATTTTTATCATTCAGTGCGTATATCAATTTCGCATTGGCAGTATAATCTATAAAAGGATCGACTGTTTTCCCATAAATATTTTTATCCAAATCATAGCCATTGCTGCTGTACCGGTTTGCAAACAATTCTAGCGCAGTTTTCTTCTTCTTTATGGTACCAGCCGCCGTCAATCCCAATGTATTATTGGTAGCATAGTGCGTTTGAAGATTCAAGGAATTTTTTACCGGCTCTTCTGTTATAATATTGATTACTCCCGCCAACGCATCAGAACCATATAAACAGGTAGCCGGACCACGCATAATCTCTACTTGCTTTATGTTTCCAATAGCAATGCGGCCCAGGTTTATTATGCCGGCATTGCGGCCAATAAGCGGTTCGCCATTCACCAAAATCAAAGTATAAGCGGGATCTAACCCCTGCATTTGAATACCGTCGCCAAACGGGTTGGGATAGCCCTGCAAGGCCGTTCCCAAAGGATTGTTGGCGATTACCAAACCCGTTTGCATTTGCAAAATATCTATAAGTTTTTGCGAACCGGAAAGCTGAATATTTTTAGCAGAAATTACTTGTATGGGCAACGGAATATTCGATACTTTATTTTCAGTGCGGGTAGCAGTCACTACTACTTCATCAAGAACCTGCGATATGGAATCGGTTTTCATTTGTGCAGCAGCAGTATGGGTAAAAATCACCCCCGAAATAAGGATATATCGTAACTTTCTTCGCATATCATTCGTGCAAAAATGCTTCACTTTCCATCAATTTTTATCATTGCACTGTCAAAAACGTTTTTATACAACATGGTATCTAAAAGAATCGTCGAAAAGTGGAATAATATCAAATAAAGGGATGTTTTTTTGTATATTCTTAAAAAACGGAAGTAAGGATTTTCGGAATTCGTAAAGGGATTTTTTTTAGTTAATACTGAATATCTTTTTGTGGTTTCTTTTATTGAAAATAAAAAATAGATTATTTATTCGTTTACTGATGAAATAATTTTAGTTGCAGTATTTTTTTTCCACCACAAAGTAAAACTGAATCAGCGAAACAACAATTCACAAGGTTTTATCCCGGTATGCTTTTTAAAAGCTGTAGAAAAATGTGAAATGGAAGAATATCCAAGTGAAGCCGAAACCTCTGTTACAGTAAACCCTTTTTCATACAACAAATACTTTGCGTGTTCCATTCTCTGGCTTTGAAAAAAATCAAAAATGGTAGTGCCATACATTTCTTTAAATCCTTTCTTCAAATAACATTCGTTAATGGCTGCTTTGCGGCTCAGCTCCCTGATAGTGAGTGGTTCGCCGATATGCTTTAACAAGACATCGCGGGCCAAAGCTATCTTTTCACGATCCGCTTCATTCATTAAAAATTTGCAGGAAAAATTCTCTTCATTTTCACCACCCATGCATTCGATACTATACAACAGCAACATTTGTGTTTGCGCATTAATGAAAATATTCTCCAGTGTATCAGTATAAGTATGGTTCATTAGTGATTCCAGAACTGTTCTTGTACGGCCACAAAGAGAAAAGGTTTTTGTAAACGAAGTAGTGTGATTAAAATTTAAAATGTCTTCAGAAAAAGTAGTCGTTTTTAAGCCTTTCAAAAATTGAGTAAGATGATCGGTGTTATACCTGAAACAAGCGACATCAATCGTGTCAACCAGCTCATTACAATTGTGCGATTCAGAATGTTTACAAAAGCTACATTCGGTATCTTTTTGTTTGCAATAGCGGTTTCCTTCCATGCAGAAAACCAGTTCAATATTTCCGGATTTCTGATCTTTTTCATGATAATTATAAACCATCATGGCGGTTTCTTCAATGCTTACATTAGGGAGTTTCCGGTAGCGGTTAATAACATATTGAACGGAGCCGGGAATCCTCTGTGAATTATGTTGTACCAATTCCATCTCTTCCTGCATTACCGGATGCGAGAGGGCAATTGATAAAATATTTTGTGCAGATTCCATTATAAAAAAGTTGAATACCGCAAAGTTACAAATTTTAAAGGCATTTTCCACCTTTAAAGCCTCCATATGATCACAATCATATACAGATTTAATTGTTTCTAATTGTCCGGATTGTGTCCTTGCCAACCCGAGTCCCACTCAAATTATAATTGTTTCTATCAATATAAAATGATAATTTGTACTAGTTTTTATTTAAAATAATTTGCAATGAGAACCGTAAATCAATGGCTGAAGGAATATAGTGAAAGCCATCAAAACCAAACCAATAAATCCATCCACTGGATTTGTGTTCCGACAATATTTTTTTCGCTTGTTGGCTTATTATATGGCATCAAACTGCCGTGGGTCATCAATACTCATACAATGAATGTAGCCATGATTGCGATTTTGCTGATTACGATATATTATTTGCGGCTTTCGGCAGCGCTCGCAACCGGAATGCTCGTTTTTGGAATCATTTGTCTTTTTATCGCTCATCTTATTGAAAAATATATACCTGCCCCCTTGTGGCTGGTTTGTCTGATCATTTTTGTGCTAGCCTGGATAGGGCAGTTTTATGGACATCAAGTCGAAGGCAAAAAACCCTCCTTTTTAAAAGACATTCAGTTTTTATTGATTGGGCCGATGTGGCTAATGAGCTTTATTTATAAAAAAATAGGTGTAAGGTATTAGGTATTACGTATTAGGCTATAGTTATTAGGCAAAATTGAAATTTCACATATTTCTTCTTTTACTGTAAATCAAAATGTCACTTTTCTTTAATATCTGTAAGAGGATTTTCAGACAAAATCTGTGTTGAATGAAACAGTTTTATGAAACTTATGCCGGATCTGAATTACTCGCCACACCGTGGCGACAATTAGCAAATTAGTTCAATGCCCTAATTATTCAAACAATCCTTTATTCAATAACTGTAATGTTTTCTCCTTATCCTCCTGTGAGATCAAAATTGAAATATTATGCTGGCTGCCGCCAAAGCTTACCATGCGCACCGGAATTTCTGTAAGGTTGTCAAATACTTTTGCCAACAAATTTTCAGTCTTGGAAATATGATAACCAACAATTGAAACAATCGTTTGGTTCCTGTCAATTTCAATGCTTCCAAACATTTCAAGTTCTTTAATAATCTCTTTTAAAAAAGTATCATTATCAATGGTAAGAGAAACGGCCACTTCAGAAGTAGTGATCATATCAATGGAAGTCTGGTATTTTTCAAATACCTCAAAAATCTTTCTTAAAAAACCATAAGCAAGCAACATGCGGCTGCTTTTTATTTTTATCGCCGTGATAGAATCCTTTGCAGCAATGGCTTTCACCCCTTCTGAATCCGAATGGCTTTCTATCAAAGTTCCGGGCGCATCAGGTTCCATTGTATTCAGCAATTTTACCGGAAAATTAAAATGTTGCGCAGGCCAGATGCTTGCAGGATGTAAAATTTTTGCGCCGAAATAAGCAAGTTCAGCAGCCTCATCAAAAGATAAATGCTTGATGGCCTTTGTGTTTTGTACAATTCGGGGATCATTGTTGTGCATGCCGCTGATGTCCGTCCAGATTTCACAAACCGAAGCATGAACCGCTGCGGCAATCAATGAAGCGCTGTAATCACTACCGCCTCGTTTCAGATTGTCCACTTCGCCTTTCGCATTTCTGCAGATATAACCCTGGGTTATAAAAAGCGTATCTCCCTGATGTGCTTCCAATAAGTTGGCAAGTTTAATTTTTATGCTATCCACCTGCGGTTCGCCAAAGGTATCAATGCTCATAAAATCAAGCGCGGCAAGCCATACATGTGGAATATTTTGCTCCTGAAGATAAATGCTAAACATTTTTGTGCTCAGCAATTCGCCTTGTGCAAGAATATCTTTATTCAGTGCTTCACTATAAGAAATTTTTAAAATGATGTTTAAAAATTCAAAGTGTTCTGCAAGTACATTTTTTGCTTTTTGATAAAAAGTTTCATCTTTTACCAGGTCTTTAATGAATTTCTGGTAATGATCTTCTAAAGTATCAATTTTTTCCTTTGCACGAAGGCGGTCACCTTTTGAAAGTGCATCGCTTATTTCAGTTAGTGCGTTTGTCGTTCCACTCAAAGCGCTTAGTACAACAATTTTTGGCTCATCTTCTTTGGTGACCAGCCTGCTGATTTCAGCCATTCTTTCTGGTTTGCCTACGCTGGTACCTCCAAACTTCATTACTTTCATAACCTTGATTTTTAAAATTGGCTGCAAAAGTAATTAATTCAATGATTCGCTAATAATTTTCAATGAATAATGGATAAACAAATAATGAAAAATAATCTTTCTAACATTTCATTTGAAAAAATCTAAACAGGCAACAGATTTTTTATTTAAGCGAAGAATTTATAAATCTGGCCACATTATCATGCAATTGCTTCAATGATTCCGGATGCAAATAAACCATGTGTCCTGATTGATAAAAGTCGTATTCTATATTTTTTTGTAATGACTTTGGCATCGGGAGATGTTGCATTTCGT
>JBQCFO010000413.1:0-5434 GCA_051959055.1 Ginsengibacter sp.
CCATTACTGAATATGTCAATACACATTTTTTTGATGAGGCTTCCGGAATGTTTTTATATACCGATAATCAGTACAGTGATTTAATAGCAAGAAAAATGGAAGTAACAGATAACGTAATCCCCTCTTCAAACAGCGAGATGGCAAAAAATTTATTTTTATTAAGCCAGTATTTTGATAATAAAGATTATGAAGAAAAATCAGTTCAGTTAATAAAAAATGTGTCAGATGATTTGATTAAAAACCTGGGATACTACAGCAATTGGGGCCAGGCAATGCTGATGCAGGTTTATCCAACAATTGAAATTGCCATTCCTGGAAAAGACTGGAAAGAAAAGCTTTCTTCGCTTCAAAAAAATTATTTACCAAATACCATTTATTGCGGAGGAGAAGATGAAGGAACACTTTCTTTATTGCAAAATAAAACGGTTAAAGGGAAAACCATGATTTATGTGTGTAAAAATAAAAGTTGCCAATTGCCTGTGGAAAAAGTTCCTGATGCGTTGAATCAAATCATTGCTTAAAGTTGCAAACCTCCGATAATGTAACCTGCACTGCTCTTGTACAACGAAAAATTGAGCGTTCGGCACTTTAATTGTAATAGTTAATTTTTTTATATTTAATTAACCCAAAAAATAAAAATTATGAAAGCAGCAGGTTGGATTTTAATCGCTATTGGAATTATAATGATTATTATAAAAGGTGTTTCTGTTCCTGAAAAGAAAACCATTATTGATGCCGGACCAATTCAGGTTAATAAAACTGAAAACCATTGGTATGGCTGGCCTACTTATCTCGGCGGGGCTATCGCTATTGTTGGAGTTGTATTGGTAGCTACTTCCAAAAAAAATGCATAATTTCTTTCTTATAATAAAAATGCCCGTTCAATTGACGGGCATTTTTATTTGCAAAGAATCTCCTTACAACAAAAGAATGAGCAATAAAATGATAATGATAACAGCTCCAATGGATAAATAAATCCCCTGTGTTGCTGCTTCTTTTTTCAAACTTTTTACTTCTTTTCGTAAATCCTTTTTCTCAGCTCTTGATAAGTCTGTTTTGGACATTTGCCGGATTTCCATCAGGCGGCTTTCAATCTGCTGAGCACGCACTTCTTTAGGTACTTCAGATTTTACAGGAGTTTCGATGGAAGCATAAACCGGAGTGAGCAATGAAATGCACATTGCGATTAATAATGCAGGAATAATTTTTTTTGTGTGCATAAATAATGTTTTTTAAATGAAAAAAAATGGTATTTGTTCAACCAATCAAAGCGATTACAAGAATCATTCCTATTCTTCAATTTTTCTTAATACTTCGATCGAGTAAAAAGAATTGATACGTCTAAAGCAAGGTTTGCAGAAAAAAGAAGCCTTCCTGGGAACAGAAAGGCTTTAACGATTGCTTGTATTAAAAAGTGGGGTATAGGAAAATCCTATTCCTTTTTTTAATTATTTTTTAAAAAAAATTTTGATACAGGTATATACTTCTTTAATTAAAAAGTAACCCAAATTCCGGGAAGGAACGAGGAATAAAACACCACCGGTTAAAACCCGGTGGTTTGCGACGCAGCAAGCGTCTCAGATTATTATAACGGAAGCGCTGTCTAACCAAAATTTAGAACAGGCATCCATGTTCTATCTGAAGATTGCATGAATACCTCCTTTTTATTTGATGAGAAATAAAGATAGCAAAAAAAAATAAAAATGAAAACCAAAAACTTTTTATTTCAAAATTTGCTTTTTCAAATCGTATTGTAAATCATGGTGAAGGGTCGAAAGTGCAGCATTAATTTTTTTTAATTGGCTTTCATTCAGATTCATGAGTTGCCTGCTGTTTTTTATTGGGATTGAATACCGCCTTATGCAATTGCAAAAATGGATTAATAATTCCGCCTCCGTTTGTTTTGATTGGGAAAAACGAATGTGTTTATTTACGCTCCGTAATATTTTTCTGATACTTTTTTTGATAAAGTAAATATTTCTTTTATTGATCTCCTCAAATTGTGCATCTGTTTCCTGTTTTACATTTTCAATATAAGCAGGCACATTGTCAGATTCAAAAAGTAAAAATGCCAGCAGCTCTTTATTTTCTTTTTTGAACCGGGCAAGGCGAAGGCAATAGCCCTGCAATTCATTAAAATCACGTTTTTCCAACTCCTTTTTTATTTCACTGATCGATGCGGGTTTCATAGAAGATGGTTGATGATGAATAATAGAAGTTTTGATAATTTAGATTTGTTTAGATAATTTAGATTGTTTAGCCATTTCAGTGTTCAAAACTGGCTTCATTTTGTAACAAATCTACTTTCCTTATACAATAAAAAAATAAAAAAAAGGGAATCAGTTGATTCCCCCTTTTGGTTTATGCGTGTGTAATATTATTGCTTCACAACTTTTCCATTGTAAAGTATTTCTCCGGAATTATTTCTGATTGTGAGAATGTACATGCCCTGTGGAATGCTGCCTGTTGAAAAATCTTTTTTCACAATCCCACCTGGAACTGACCAGCTTTCAGATATCACTTGTTTTCCTGTAATATCCATCAGTCTCGCGGAACCCATTTGTGAAGAAGCACTGTTGAAGTTAACAGAAAGCGTACCGTGAAAAGGATTTGTCAAAATAGAAATAGCTGTTTTTGGCCCGTCAGCTTTTATAGTAACTGTTCTTGAATATTTGAAATTGCCGTCAAAGTCCACTTGCTTCAAACGATAATAATTGATGCCTGATGTAGGATTTGCATCAAAAGCATTGTAATTTTTAACGGTCTGGCTGTTTCCTGCACCATTTACTTTTGCAAGTATTGTCCAGTCAGTTCCATTTATGCTTTTTTCAACCTGGAAGTAGCTGTTATTAATTTCCTGGGAAGTGGACCAATCAAGGCTAACTCCCGTTCCTTTGTTATGTGCAGCGAAGCTCGTCAGTTCCACTGGCATTGGCCCACCTTCTGCACAGTAGGAAAATTTCACATCATCCATCGCAAAATCATTTCCACATCCGCCAACAGTGCCATCACCCAAAGTTATTCTGATTTGAGTTGGAATAAAATTGCCGGTTGATGGCAGTGTGAAAGAAGCACCTTGATTTACCCAAACAGGAGCTTCAGTTTGAGGAACGGCTACTGCAGTAAAAGGTGAACCAGTTAGAGGGACCCATGTATTTGATGAAGAGAGATATTCAACAGTAAATGTTAATTTGGTAAGCAAAGCTTCGGAGCCGCAGACTCCAAGTGAATCAACGTTCATCACGTATAAACTTACTGTATAATTCCCCTCAAGAAAGCCGGTAGAGTTGGTTATTGTATGTTGAAAAAATGTTTCTGCCTGGCCATTTAACACAAGCATTTTTCCAATAACATCACCTGTGTGGTCTGAGGAAAGATGCCATTCAGGTTTTTGTTTGGTGTTATCAATAACACGGTATACACCTTCGTCTACCAGGGGGCCATTTTCCTGGTAAGCTAATCCGCTGGTAAGCACATCAGGACTGCTTGTGGAGGTAGTACCTGTTCCAAAAGTTTCAAGCCATAAGACTCTTTCACCATTGCAGCTAAATTGAGATTGCGCTTGTACAGCACTATTGTACATTAATAAGCTCAGTAAGGCAATCAGTCCGCGATAAAGACATGAAGGAAGCGTAAAATTTACTTTCATAAAAAGATTTTAGAAGTATTAAAAAAAATAATTTTTAAGCAATGGTCTTACGCTAATTGCAAAAGCAAAAAAAGGATGATGGCAGAGTTAGTTTTAAAAAGGGAAATGGAATTAGTTTTCTGAGGAAGAGGAGAGACAAAACTAATACTTATAATTTAAAATCAAAATAAATGAGTAATTATTTTTTATTAAACTGGCACACTACTTAAAACATGTCCTTAAATAACGTGAGTTCGACCTAACGATGTTCTCATTTTATTTTATGTCATTTCTTCGGGATTTATTTAATAATCAACCGTTTTCTACAATAATTACAGCCTTTCAGGCTTGAAAACACAATCCAGAAGGCATGAAATTATTATTGGATGGTTTAAAAACAGTGTGAAAACTCCGAAGGAGCGACATGTTTTCTTATATCGAACGCACCTTAAATAACAGCAACTTAAAGTTTTCATTGTTACATATAATGACACTGTATTTATAAAGAAATATCTCGGATTTTCTACGCAAAAATTGTTTTATGAATTATGCAAACCGGAAGATTAAAGAAATGAACTTGATTTCAAATCCTGTTTTATGATCAGCAGTAAACAAAGAAATATCGTTGATTCTTGTTTTTGCCCAAACTTTTACTTTAGGCTTTTTTCTTCGCTACTTTTTTGGCAGCAGTTTTCTTTGCAGTGGTTTTTTTCTTAGCTGCCTTTTTTTTGTCAAACGCTTTTGGATCCTGCTGAAGAATCATTTTCTTCACATCTTCTAAATTTATATCCGTTAATTCTTCAGCGGTATATTTTCCGCCACCGGCTTTGGCGCCAATCTTCAGCATTTTTTTACCGAAACGAATAAACGGCCCCCATCTTCCGTTTTCAATAGCAATTTTTTCCTCCGGCCATTGTTTAATAAAGCGGTTTGCTTCTTTTTCGATCTTCTTTTCAATCAGTTCATCACAATCTTTTTGGGTCAGATTATCAAAATTGTAAGCACGGGGAATATTGATAAAAAGATCATTCCATTTGATAAAAGGTCCAAACCTGCCTTTTCCTTTTGTGATGGGTTTTTGCTGATAATATCCTATTGGCGCTTCTTCCACCTGTTTTGCTTTGATAATATCTATCGCGCGTTGCAGGTCCAGTTCTGTCGGTTCTTCACCCCGGGGAATAGAAATAAATTGTTCACCCCATTTGATGTAAGGCCCAAACCTTCCTACGTTTGCAGACATTTCTTTTCCTTCATATTCACCGAGGGTTAGAGGCAGTTTAAACAGATCCTTCGCTTCTTCCAGCGTGATGGTTTCTATACTTTGGGTTGCCTTTAACTTTGCAAAGCGCGGTTTTTCTTCATCATCAACATTTCCAATTTGCACCATTGGGCCATATCTTCCCATACGGGCAATTACGGGTTTTCCACTTTCTGCATCTATTCCTAATTCCCGTACGCCTTTTGCACGTTCAGCATTTTCTAAAGTATGCTCAACTGATTCGTGAAAAGGTATATAAAACTCACCTACCATTTTATTCCATTGCAAATTACCTTCAGCAATTTTATCAAATTCTTCTTCAATATTTGCAGTGAAAGAATAATCCATCACCTTATTAAAATGCTGGTTCAAAAAATCAGTAACCACCAGGCCTAAATCAGTTGGAAAAAGTTTTCCCTTTTCGGCACCTGTATTTTCTGTTACGTTTAGTTTATTAATCGTATTTTCCTTAGAAAGTTTCAGGATTCTTATATCGCGCTGCGTTCCTTCTTTATCTCTTTTTTCTACATAACTTCTTTTGATAATTG
>JBQCFO010000414.1:0-2762 GCA_051959055.1 Ginsengibacter sp.
TGATAAACAGAACCGCGCCTTATAGTGGTGGCCAGGTTTGGGCCGGAGATATTGTTTCAAAGCACCGTGATCCTACCGATGCGAATTACATTTTGAGGCCAAACAGTGGCGAGATTACCACTAGCAATGGATATTATAAAACACCCGATATTGCTGATATTCAGTTGAATAAAACGTACCATGTTGCAATGGTGTATAATGGTGATTCTTTAAAATTTTATCGCGATGGATGCCTCATGAGCGAGATAAAAGCAACAGGAAACTTGATTCAAAATTCCTGGGAAACCGCGATCGGATATTATTCGCCTCAACTTTTTCCTAATGAAAATTTCATCGGCTACATCAATGAAGTACGAATCTGGAATGTTGCGAGAACTCAGGCTGAGATTCAGTCTTACATGAATTCATCTTTACCTAATCCTACTACTCAGCCGGGTTTACTGGCATATTATACTTTCGACAACCTTTTGAATAAGCAGGGAAATGCAAGCTTTAATGGTACTTTGAACGGAAGCGCTGCCATTAGTCAATCCAATCCAAATTGCAATCCAGTTGATAATTTATGCGTTACCAAGCCATGCGATATCATTGTCACCAAAAGCAATGACACCAGCCTTTGTGGAAGTTCACCTGTACAATTACTAGCTTCCGGTGGTTCTGATTATTCATGGTCGCCAACAACGGGATTGTCTGACCCCAAAATTGCAAATCCGGTTGCTACTCCTTCAGCTTCTGCTAAATATTACGTAACGGTTAGTAACCCCGACGGCTGCTCCAAAACAGATTCAATCAATATTACCGTTAACAGTTTTCCACTGGTTGCAACATCAAATGATACCACCATTTGTGAAAATTCAACTGCGAAATTATGGGCAAGCGGAGGATCTTCTTACTCATGGACACCCACAGCCGGATTAGATAATCCAAATGTTGAAACACCTGCGGCTACCATATCAGCCTCTACAAAATATTATGTAACCGTAACAAATGCTGCGGGTTGTTCTAAAAAGGATTCAGTAAATATCATTGTAAAAAGTTTGCCAGCCATTTCTGTGTCTAATGATACAAGCATTTGTATAAACTCGACTGCTAAACTTATAGCAAAAGGCGGAACATCTTACCACTGGTCTCCTTCAACAGGCTTAGATAATCCGGATATTTCAAGTCCGCTCGCTACTCCTTTGGTTAACACTAAATATTATGTAACCACAACTACTGCCAATATGTGTTCAAAAACAGATTCAGTAAATATTGTGGTGAATAATTTGCCCGTTATTTCAAAATCTAAAGATACCAGCGTTTGTATCAATTCGTCCACTCAATTAACAGCAAACGGTGGAGCAATATATCAATGGCTTCCGGCAATAGGATTAGATAATCCAAGCAGTTCCAATCCAATGGCAACACCGTTAACTTCTACTAAATATTATGTAACTGTAACAAATGCTGCAGGCTGTTCTAAGAAAGATTCCATTAATGTTCTTGTAAACACTTTACCGGTTATTACAAAATCAAATGATACAACTATTTGCTATAACTCCCCGGCACAGCTTTTAGTAAAGGGCGGTTCTTTTTATAGTTGGTCTCCTGCGGGCACACTTAATGATCCTCATATTGGTAATCCGCTTGCATCACCTGCTACAACTACAACTTATCAGGTAAAGGTTACAAATGCTGAAGGTTGTTCTGATATCGCTTCAATAAAAGTAAGTGTAAAACCAACGCCTGCAATTACAAAATCAAATGATAGCACAATCTGTAAGAATACTTCTGTAAAATTATCTGTTACCGGTGGAAGTTTTTATAATTGGTATCCATCTGCATCTCTTGACAATGCTACCGGTACTGCTGTAGTTGCTTCTCCTGCTCAAACTACTCTTTATCACATTGATATTACAGATATAAATTCATGTATTTATCATGATTCGATAAAGATATCGATTCGCCCTGCGGCGGTTTTTTCTGTCTCAGCAGATAATTCTGTTTGTGCAAAAAAATCCCAGCAGTTGCTTGCTTCAGGTGGTGATAGTTATTTATGGACTCCTGCTTTATTTCTTGATAATCCCAACGTAAGCAATCCGGTTGCTACGGCCGACAGTTCGATTACTTATTCAGTAAGTATCAAAGAAAATACCTGCAATGAATCGGCTATTTTATTTACAAAATTAAACGTACTGCCAAATCCGGATGTGCGCATCATCAAATCGAATGATATCAACTGTACTCTTCCTTCTGCCCATCTAACGGCATACGGTGGCGAAGATTATATCTGGACTCCAGCATCTGGATTAACCAGCGCAATTATTTCGAATCCGGTGGCTACTCCACTCGTATCTACCATTTATACAGTGACAGCCAAGGGCGTTAACGGATGTATAAATTCAGATACTATTTCTGTAAAAGTGGATTTAAATGAAAACCGGTTTTTTGGATTGCCAAATTCTTTTACCCCTAATGGAGATGGTCTCAATGACTGTTTTGGTGTAAGATATTGGGGGCAGGTAAGTGAACTCAGCTTTAGTATTTATAACCGTTTTGGACAAAGGGTGTTCTTTACAAATAACGCCACAAGCTGCTGGGATGGAACTTTTAAAGGTGAACCCCAAAATGCCGGTGTCTTTGTTTATCTGATTAAAGCAAAAACCATTTGTGGAAGTATCAATAAGAAAGGAACAGTAACTTTATTAAGATAGGATTCAGTCTTTTGCCGGAAACAACCGCTCCAACCCTTACTTTATTCTCCACTCTTTACTTTAATTTTG
>JBQCFO010000415.1:0-2707 GCA_051959055.1 Ginsengibacter sp.
AAAAATTTACCACTTTCTGAAGAAAAAATAAAAGATGCTTTCACCTTTGCAAAATATCTTACTACAGTAAAAAATGCAGCAAATGTAAAAGCCGGGGTTGACGAAATTATGAAATTCAGAAACCAGATTCCGGAGCAATACCGTGGATTTATCGATCCGGGGTTTAAACAGGCATTTGGTAAAATAAGCGCTGCACAAAAAGCAAACGGAAATAATGAATTGGGAAATTATATTCTGGGATTGTTAAAGTAAAATCCGCATACACAAGATTACAAAGCAAAGTAAGAAATATGCTGATTTCCTGTTTTCTAAAAAAATTACAACGTCATATAACTCTGTAATGCTTTTACATAATTTTCAAACGCAAGAATCCCTTTTGGTGTTATTTTACAGATTGTTTGCGGATAATTGTTATTAAACTGTTTGATAATTTCTATATAACCCGCTTCTTTTAATTTACTGATTTGCACACTCAAATTGCCGGATGTCGCGTTTGTTTTTTCTTTTAAAAAAGTAAACTCCGCTTCCTTCACACTTATCAAAAGCGACATCACGGCAAGTCGCAACTGAGAATGTAATATGGGATCCAGTTCTTTAAAATCCATTTTTCACGCTCCTTCTTTCATTTGGTTTAGATAGCGATAACGTAATAAATATCCTGGAATAATCCAGGCAACTGTTATTGCAGCGCCGATAAGCAGTACCTGATAATTCGGATTTACAAAAGGGCTGACGAAAGCCAGTAGCCAGCAGAAAATGCCTCCATAAATCAGTGGACTGAATTTCAATAAGCCTCCTGACAGAAATACAGGTATTCCATATAATACCAGGATGACAGGATTGATCAGCTGTTGTTGTTCAAATTGAATGCAAACAAATACAGAAACGGCAATCGCAATCACAAAAGCGATCCAGATATATGCTGTGATTTCACCGGTATACGTTTGTACGAAATCTTTTTGTTTTCGTCGACGCAAATAAATAATCTGATAAATCACAACGACCCATGTAAGTATCCATACCAAATACCCCTGTGAGGAATCAAATATTTGAACGATGATAAACTGGGCGAGACAACACCCCAAAACTACCCATCCCCATAATAAGTATAAAAAGCCATTTTCATTGAAACGATTTTTTGCCTTGTTGATCATGGAAGTGATCAATTGCATACTTTCCGCTTCCGACATTTTTATTTCAGAATCCATGTTTATTTGTATTGGGATAAAAAATAGTTCAAACTGGTTTGGCCCCAGGATGGAGAAAGGTCAGATTCAGGTTTGAAATTGTCCATTAACTGTTTTGCTTTTTCAAACATCGGTTTTGCTGCATCCTTTCCGCCTCCGTATTGTTCAGGAGTATAAAACGTATTTTGTGCCTGCACTAAAACCGGTCTTGGATTAGTAGAATCTAATGCTTCTGACTTTTGAATATTGCTGCTGATATCTTGTCCATAAGTCATGTATCTGCTTGCAGGGTCTACCATCATGTGGGCGGTGGCAATCATGCTTTTTATCACATCAGTTTCAGAATTTTCTTTTCCTAAAATACTTTCTGCTTTTGTAATCAACTCGGTTGCTTTATCTGCCAAAGCATCTTTTTTTGAATTGTCTTTTTCTGTCAAAGCCTGAAGCGCTTTGCAATACCCGGCATAATAATAAGGTAGCCATTGGGTTTTTTCAGCATCGCCGATTCTTATAAAACTATTTGCCAAATCATCTTCGTTATTATTCACCACCATAGAATCCAGTTTGCTGATATTGGCTTTCATGGCGCTCTCATATTTGGCGCTCTGGGCAAATGTACATCCCGCACCTAAAATAACTGCAGCGAATAAAATTGACTTTTTCATTGTGTTTGTGTTTATTTAAAAATTATTGTTTGTTTTTTAGTCTCCGATATTCCTTTTCTACCATTGAATTGGTGTTTTTATAAGCAGAGAGGTAATGAAAAAAAACGCCAATGCCCCAACCAACCATTGGCCACACCGGCCACGGTATTTTATTAATCTGTATGGGTGGATTTGGAGTATTTTTCAGGCTGATGTACCATATCGTCCAGAAAAAAATATTCATGATAAAATAAATGAGGACATGCGTTCTGAAGCCTGCTCTTCTTTGCGCCAATTTCCATAATTCAGGGTCTTTAACTTCTGGTTCCATAATAATAGATTTTATAATTTTTAAAAAATGATTATTACAATTTGATTCACTTTATCAGAACTGATTTTTTCGCCGTTTACTAGTCGCCATGCACCTTTACAAATGATTGTTAATCGCATCCTGGGTTCTGTCTATTCCAAGACTCACAAAATATCCGAGATAAATAAAGCTTTTTGAAGGCGGAGTTACAGCAACTTTATTTTGTCCGTTTACAGAAAAATTATAATTATAAACATTAGCAAATCCCAAAACATTGGTAACAGAAAATACAAAGACTGAAAATGCTTTTGCTTTTGGTTTGCCGATAGTAGGCAAATAATTCACGCTTACACTTAAACTGTTATAATCCTTTGTGCGCCCGCTTTCTATCATTTTATAATTGTTATTACTATTGGTATAAACCAAATCATAATAAGGTCTTCCCGATGCAAAAGTGTAGGACATATTAAATTGTGTTCTTATGGGCATTACAAACTTTTTTAACACCAAAGACGCGGTGTGTTTTGAAACAAAAGAAGGCTCTAATGCAAACGGGTAATTCAAAA
>JBQCFO010000416.1:0-8332 GCA_051959055.1 Ginsengibacter sp.
ATGTATTTTGAATCAATTACGGCATATCGTTGCGCATGGCTGTTTGTGGTAAAAACAAAGCTGATGCAAAAAATAAAAAGTAACTTTTTCATACAAATTTTTTTTTCGGTCTAAAAAAATTATTGCCTTCTTTTTAAACTTAAAATAAACCTTTCAGCAAAGCAACAAATAATAAGGATTTCTATTCTCAACCTTGAACTTTAAACCTTGAACCTCGAACCTTCAACTATTCAGGCTCCTGTCCAAGCATAAAGGTAAATTTAGCGGCGCCTTTCAAGCCGGTTCCCGGAGTAATTCTATCCAATCCGATTCCATAATCAAATCCAAGCAAACCAAACATCGGCAGGAAGAACCGCATTCCAACTCCCACAGACCTGCGCAATTGAAATGGATTGTAATCTTTAAAACTGTACCATCCGTTTGCTGCTTCAAAAAAGGTAAGCCCATAAATGGTACTGCTGGCGCTGGTACTGAACGGATACCTCATTTCTAAAGTATATTTATTGAAGATAGTAAAAAATTGGGCTGCCTGGCTCAAATCCGGGTTAATTTTTGGATTGGAATTATCATAAACCGGGTAACCTCTGTGTGCGATGATGTCATATCCCAACAATCCATAGTTATTACTAAGGCCGGCATCACCGAGTTGGAATCGCCCGAATGGTGAAGTAGGCGCGTGCGTGTCATATCTTCCAAGGAAACCATATTTTGCGGCTGCATACAAGATAAATTGTTTGTCTTTGTTTTCTCCACGTCCCTGCCCGATAGGAACATACCATTGAGCTGTGAAACGTTCTTTATGATATTCTACCCATTTATACTGATCGGCAGCGCTTAAGGTTTGTCCATTTCTAAACAGAGAATAAGGTGGCGTTAATTCTGTGCTCAAAATAAAATTAGAACCACTTGTCGGGAAGATAGGGTTTGGTCCGGCTGAACTTCTGGCAAGCGTTATTTTTAAACTGATATTGTTCGAAACGCCATTCAATAATCCTGGAAAAATATTGTAATTCTTCAGTTTATAACGCTGATAATTTAATTGATAAACCAGGGAGAAGAAATCGTCAGGCCATCTTAATTGCTTACCAAGTGAAACACTAATACCGGTGTTTTTAATGTAAGAGGAATCAGCAAAAGTACGGTCATAAAATCCTGTCAATGGATTATAAGCATTGGCATATTTGGTGTCGTAATAGCCGATTGTAAATGGATTTCTTTTCTTTCCGCCAAGCCATGGTTCAGTGAATGAGAAGTTGTAAGAACGGAATTGCCTTCCATTGCTTTGTCCCCTTAAACTTAACTTTTGTCCATCACCCACCGGCAAAGGATCCCATGCTTTTTTCTTAAAAATATTATAGATGGAAAAGTTATTAAACGTGACGCCGAGTGTTCCTGTAAGCCCGATGCCACCTCCAAACCCGGCTGAAAGTTCCAGTTGATCAGACGATTTTTCAACTACATTCCAGGTTATATCTACAGTTCCGTTGTCAGGATTCGGAACGATACCAGGAGAAATTTTTTCTGCATCGAAATACCCCAACTGAGACAGTTCACGCTGTGTGCGGATAATATCCTGGCGGCTGAATTTTTGTCCGGGAATGGTTCTCAGTTCACGCCTGATTACATATTCCTTGGTTTTGTCATTGCCTGAAATATCTACTTTGCCTATGGTAGCTTGTGGTCCTTCCTGGATGCGGATTTCATGATCGATGGTATCATTGTAAACGGCAGTTTCTACAGGAGTGACATGGAAAAATAAATAACCATCATCCATATATAAACTACTGATATCTCCACCTTCCGCTGAAGGAATTACCCCAAGTTTTTTATTTAAAACGGATGCATTATAAATATCGCCTTTTTTAATTCCTAATAAAACCGTTAATAATGAATCGGAATACTTGGTATTTCCTTTCCAGGTAATGTTTCCAAAATAATAGCGGTGGCCTTCAGAAAGCTTGATCGCTACATCCAGATCGCCATGATCATCGTAAGTGGTATCAGCAATGATGGTGGCATCGCGAAAGCCAAGAGAATTATAATAATCGAGGATCTTATTTTTATCTTCCAGATACTTTTTCTCATTGAATTTAGAAGAAGTAAGAAATTTAATTCTTACGTATGGATCCAAAAGCTCTTTTGTTTTTGTAGGAATTAAATACCCGTTTTCATGCAGATACCCGTCGAAGGTAAGGCGGTTGTTTTTGCTGGAATCGTATACATTGTAATCTGCCGAAGGAAATAAAGTGAACCTGCTTTTTTCTTTGGTTCCTTTCATTTGTTTTTTTAACCTGAAATCTGAAACTTTATCGTTTCCGGCAAAATAAATGTTATTAATTCTTACTTTTCCGTTCTTGTTTATGATAAAAAGAATATTAACTGCATTGGCAGCTTTCAAATCTTTAGACTGGCTCATTACTACATCTACATTTCTATATCCTTTATCAATAAAATATTTTTTGATAATAGATATAGACGAGATTCGAAAACCTTCTGTAACCCGCGTTACTTTCCCTTTTTGAAGATCCAGTTTTTTGGTAATGTCGTCGGCCTGCGTTTTAGAAATCCCTTTGAATTTAAAGTTTGAAAGAATAGGGCGGTCGGTAACATGTATTTCTATGGAAAGGCTGTCGTTCACCAGATTCGTCAGATAAATTTCTACATCGGAAACGAGGTTTTGCCTCCATAAGTTGGTAATGGCATTAGCGAAGTCATCGCTTCCGGGAATGGTTATTTTATCGCCAATGGAAAGGCCGGAAATAGAAATAATCAGGTTCGGATCGAAAGAAGTACCCGTAACAGTGATATGGGATAAAGTATATTTTTTTGGCGCTTTGGCGTTAAAAATATTTTCCAGTTCTACGTTCACCGAACTGGGAATCGTATCTGGCTTAATTGCATTATTTGGAAGTGTGTTCGAATGAGTAGAAACCGGAGGTACAGAATCCTTCACAACCTGGGCTGAAACAATAGTTCTGGCAGTAAAAGAGGTTACTATCAAGAGAAGGATCTTGTAGATCGTAGGCATTAAATAAATTTTATTAGGGCGGCAAGTTAAATTCAATTATTAAAAGTTTTTGTTAAATCGGCAGGGTAAAGCCCGGGGCTTAGAGCTTAATGTTAAAGGCTGAAAGATCAGAGCTGCTCGCTGGTTTTGCCGAATCTTCTTTCGCGGTTTTGGTAATTTAGGAGCGCCTCATATAAATTCTCCTTCCTGAAGTCTGGCCAGAGTGTTTCTGTAAAATATAATTCGGAATAGGCAAGTTGGTATAACAAGAAATTGCTGATACGATATTCACCGCTGGTTCTTATCATCAGTTCTGGGTCCGGGATTCCTGCTGTACATAGATGTTGTTTAAAAACTTCATCAGTTATTTTATCTGGATCTAATTTTCCATTTTTAATTTCTTCACCAATCGATTTTACAGCATTTACAATTTCCCATCGGCTGCTGTAGCTGAGCGCCATTATCAGGTGGAGGCCTGTATTGTTTTTGGTATCTTCACAGGCTTCGTTCAGTTCTTTGTAAGCATTTGGAGGAAGCATGTCAATATTGCCAATAACATGCAGGCGGATATTGTTTTTATTAAGCGTGGCAACTTCTGTTCGAATGGTTTTTACCAATAGTTCCATTAACCCTGTTACTTCATCTTTTGGCCTGTCCCAGTTTTCTGTGCTGAAAGCGTATAGAGTAAGATATCCTATTTGAAGTTCCGCACAACCTTCTACAATATTCCGGACACTTTCCACGCCGTTGTAGTGCCCAAACAGGCGGTCTTTGCCCTTCTCTTTTGCCCAGCGGCCGTTACCATCCATAATAATCGCAATATGCCGTGGAAGTTTTTCGGCGATCAATTTTTCTTTTAAATTCATGTATTTTATAAAATGGAGGTGAGCCATTCAGAAGTCCGACTGGAAACAAAAGTAAGAAATACTTTAATGAGAATCAGGTAAAAATTTTTAATACTTCACCTGATTCAAAAGTTTGAAATTGAAGGTTCGTTTTTTTTCTACCAAAAAAACACATTTCTTTTTTCTGTATTTTTTTAGGGCTTTACTGTGGGGCAATGGTAAGAAGTAATATTAAATGAGAATCCGATTTCTGCTATCGCGTATTGATCGTTTTGCTTGCTGAAACCGCGCTGGCGGCCTTCAATTCCAATAGGCGCTCCTACTTCAAAAGACCGGTCCTGCATAATAGCAGCAAGAGATTTTCCCCCGCCAGAGGTAGGAAATTTATCAATTCCGATATAAGTTTTGCTTACATCATCAATATAATCTGTGGTTGTAAACCGATATCCCAGTTCAAACGAAATATTTACTTTATCTGTAATCGCATATTTTACACCCATTCCAATTGGAAAACATACTGCAAGGCTTCCATATGGTTTCCGCCCTTTGTAAAAACCTTCTCCCTCTGTATTCAACGGACGCAGATATACTTTTTGATTCTGATAATAAGCATAAGGATTATAATTGAAAACTCCTATTCCTAATGAGGCGTAAGGGGTAAATGCATGATCAGGATCTGTCGGAATAAATTTAAAAAAATTAAAATCACCCTGAAGAGCAATTTCAAAAATGTTGGTATTGAAACTTAGATTTCTTCTACGCTGGAATTCATTATTACTGTAAATATCACTGTAACCCAATTTAGCGAAATGTCCTGAAAGCCGTACGGAGGTATAGTTTCCGAATTGTTTTCTTACAAAAGCACCCAAATCCATCTTTGGGCGGTTAATTCTTGCACGGTTATTCAAATCGCCGAAATAATGCGCAAGGCCGCCGGTAATTCCAAACTCACCTTCCTGCACGTATTCATTCATTTGAGCGTGTCCAATCGTTGCATAGGCAAGTATCAACCCGATAAAAATCAATTTTTTCATAACTCCGGATAAGATAACGAATGATAAAAGTACGAATAACGGATAATTAAATTAGCAAGAAAGGTTAAAAAAAACTCAATTCCTTTTATCAAGACCCCACGATAGCTTATTGCGGAGCGTTTGAAGAAAATTCTTTTCGTTTAGCCTTACCAGGTTTATATCAAAAACTTCTTTGCGAATCGCCAGTAAAACTTCTTTAGATGCTATCTCGCGCCTGCTGTCGAGTGTACATAAAAACCCATCAGTACGCCCTTCGATTTCAAATGAAATAATCGAATCATCCGGTATAACCAAAGGCCGGATATTTAAGTTATGAGGCGAAACAGGCGTTATTACAAAACTGGCTGAATCCGGAAAAACAACCGGCCCGTTGCAACTTAACGAATACCCTGTAGAACCGGTAGGAGTAGCTACTATCAGGCCATCCGCCCAGTAGGTATTTAGAAACTCACCGTTCAGATAAGTATGAATTTTAATCATCGGCGAAGTATCTTTTTTGTGAATGGTAAACTCATTTAATGCAAAATTCAATCCTTTAAATAAGGGCATATTTGCATCAAGATGTACCAGAGATCTTTTATCAATCATAAAAGTCCGTTTTACCAATGCCTCTAAGGCAGAATGAATTTCTTCTTTGCCGATACTCGCCAGGAAGCCCAGTCGCCCGTAATTGATTCCAAGAATCGGGATACCTTTATCGCCCACAAATGTAACTGCATCCAGCAAAGTACCATCCCCACCAAGGCTGATCATAAAATCTATTTCATCCAAATCCGCAGAACAGTTGAATGTGGAATATTTATGAGTAAAATGAATAGAAGAATAAAACAAGTTGAAAAAATCCTGGTAAATAACCGGTTCGATATGATAAAGAGAAAATTCATTAAGCAATACTTTCAGGCCTTCTAATTGTTCAGATTCCAATCCACGGCTATAGATTGCTATACGCATAATTCTTTGGTTAAATTATTTACCTCTATGAAAATCACAGTTATGTAAAAATAAATCCTTTTGTGTAAAAGGGAAGGTATATTTTAAACTGATCGAAATAGGAATCGGCGTTATTTATGGTTTTGCTGTAAAAATTTGCCCGCTTGCCTGATGCTAAACCGCCAGATAACTCATTAAATTATGATAGTTGGTACTGATCTCGTTTTCAAATGTTTCTTCTCCTGAGTAATAAGAAACTGAGTATTCATATCTTTCAAAAGTTGCAATGATGGTCGCAATTTCTTTTTTGTTGATTTGCAGGGTCACTTCTATAAGATCTGAAATGTGCACAGGTGATACATTCAGATGAAGAATCGTAGCGCCATCACTTTCAATAATACTATTGATTTCAGAAATTGCATAACGGCTTCGTTCTATTTCTAATACGATCATTGCTCCAAATTCAGATGAACCACATAAATTTCCGAGCGCTGTAATCAATGCTGCCGAAGAAATGGTGCCACTTAATTCGTTACTCTCATTCACAACAGCAACGAGATTTGTTTGGTACAAATTATAAATAGAGGATGCTTTTAAAAAATGGAAATTTTGATTCACTGCAGCAGGTATCAAGTTTGCCTGGAAGATATCAAGCGTATTTTTTTTATTTTCTGAATCAGACAAATCTTCTTCAGCAATAAGTCCAATAAATTTCCCTTCAGATACTACCGGAAGATGTTTTGTTTTGAATTCGTTCATCAATTTGATTGTCTTTGCCACAGTATCGTGTATATTCAATGACGGGAAAATATTATCAGCAAGCTGTAATGTGGTCATTTTAAATATGGTTTAATTTACTGCAAAATTTCATTGTATATATAATAAGACAACAAAAATTAGATAATCGTTGCAGCAGGGATTTTTAATTTTGATAAAAAAGCAGCAAGAATGTGATTAAATTCTTCAGGTACTTCCATCATGGGTGCATGGCCACATTTATCAATAAAATGTAGCTCGCTGTTAGGAATCAGTTTATTAAATTCTTTTGCTACAAATGGTGGTGTGATGGTATCATTGTTTCCCCAAATCAGACAGGTCGGTTGTTTTATCTGGTTCAATTCATCGCCAAGATTATTTCTGATTGCAGACTTAGCCAATGATATAATTTTTATCACTTTCAGACGATTATTCGTAATTTCAAAACATTCATCCACGAGTTCATCTGTTGCCATGGCCGGATCGTAAAAAGTAAGTTGGGTTTTTTTCCGGATGTATTCCTTGTCACCACGTTTCGGATAGCTATCGCCCATACCATTTTCAAACAAGCCGGAACTGCCGGTAAGAATGAGCGATTTTACTCTTTCCGGGTTTTTTAAAATATACACAAGGGCTACATGGCCACCAAGGGAATTTCCGAGTAAATGAATTTGATTATAATTCCGTATTTCAATAAATCTTTTGACAAATTTTTGTAAACCGCCAACAGTGGTATGCAAAAGGTCCAGGTCAAATAGTGGCAGCACAGGCACAACTACTTTATGGCTTTTCCTGAAATATTCTATCAGGTGCGAAAAATTACTGAGTGCGCCAAATAGCCCATGAAGCAACAGCAGCGGTTCTCCTTCTCCTTCTTCTATAAATTTGAATTTCCCTTCTTGTCTTATTTGATATTCCATGATGCAAGTAACTTCAGCTATTTTTATGCCGTTAATTATTGCTAAAATAAATGTTTCTAACGAAAAAATTGTTGTAAATAAAATTTAGCCTAAAATTTTCAGCCTGTTATTTTCAGCGCCAATGCTTCAAAAAAAGATTGAAGCTGTAAAAATAAGTCTTTAAAAACCGGAATAATTTTACCCAGGTTATTGATTACTTTAGGCCCCCATGGCGATACAACATTATAAAGAGAGGAGGAGGAAATGGTTTCGGGTTTTAGAAGAAATGTTTTCTCTGCGAAAAATAAAATAACACTAAAGATAATGGTGTAAATAATTATATAAAGCAGAATGCCTCCAAGTTTATCTATCCATCCGAGCATGATGAGGCCCGCAGCCTTTTTCAACACCCGTGCTCCAATATTTACCAATAAAACAACCACAATAAATACCAAAGCAAAGGAAATTACCGGAAGCCATTTTGCAGTGATTACAGAAGAGGATTCTAAGTGATGGGCAACTATCACAGATAGTTTCAAAGCAGCAGCCAGTCCGATGATAAAAGCAATGAATGAAAAAATACCGACAATAAATCCTTTGGTAAAACCCTTGAAAACGGCAAGGATTATAATGATAAAAAATGCAACATCTATAAGCATCTAAATTGAATGTATATTGAACGTTGAACCTTCAACTTTGAACCTTCAACCTTGAACCTTGAACTTTGAACCTTCGCTATTTACTCAAAATCTCTTTCACAATCCCGGCAATCATTTTCCCTTCTGCTTTTCCTGCCAGTTGTTTATTTGCTATTCCCATTACTTTACCCATATCAGATGGAGAAGAAGCGCCGTTTTCATC
>JBQCFO010000417.1:0-3144 GCA_051959055.1 Ginsengibacter sp.
AAAGAGCACTTAACTATTTAGCATTCAAGGAATCCATTGTCTCACCACAATGCAGCATCGCAGATTTATATTCCGGATGTTTTTTACCGAGATAAGGATTCAGGATTTCCGAAGTATTACTGAGCCAGTTTGCAGGCTTATCATCGCCAAAAGCCATTGGGCAATTTTGCCAGTATAATTTCTGCCCTTCATAGCCAATCGTTTTTAAAAGGGGGTATAAATTCTCTGAAACCATACTGAAATCATGGCGCATTTCTGTGATATCATTTTCTTTTAAAATCGGTGCTGCATTGGCTTTGATGTCGCTTATGTTTTGTTGCGCGGCTACATACAAAGAAGAATCTCTTTCATGAAGTTCACTTAAATTAAGACTGTCTGTCGAAGCAATAAACTGAGCAGTTTTAGCTTTTATTTGTACAGAATCTGCATCTACAAAAGCATTTTTCATCTCTATATATGCGTTCATGATGGCAGCTATTTTCCCATTAAATTCACTGGAATGTTTGGGAACTTCAGATGCCTGTTTTTCGGGAGTAGTATTTCCTGTTTTTTCAGTTTTAAAAAATAAAAACCAGACGGCCAGTAAAATGATGACTAAAAAAGCAACCGCTAATACTCTTTTCATTTTTTTATATTTTTATTAAAAAAATCAATTCTAATTAAGAAAGTTTTTCCAACCCGTTTTTTATTCTTTTAAATCCTTCTTCAATATTTTCCATACTGTTTGCAAAAGAAATTCTGATGTAACCAGGTTGTCCAAAAGCATCTCCGGAAACCGTTGAAATATGTGCCGTATTTAAAAGAAACATACAAAGTTCGCTCGAATTATTGATTACTTCGCCGTCATAACTTTTACCAAAATAATACCTTACATCAGGGAAAATATAAAAGGCGCCTTGTGGTTCCACGCATTTTATATGAGGTAATTCTTTCAATAGTTCAATCACTCTTTGCCTGCGACGTTTAAATTCTTTTACCATTTCATAGGTGGCAGTTAATGGGGAAGCAAGAGCGGTAATGGCTGCGCGTTGTGTGATAGAATTTGGGCCACTCGTAAATTGCCCCTGTATTTTTTCATTCGCTTTTGCAATTTCAGGCGCAGACGCGGTGTAACCTAATCTCCAGCCCGTCATTGCAAAACCTTTGCTCAATCCGTTAATAATAATTACCCTTTCTTTTATTGATGGAAATTGGGCGATGCTTTCATATTTTCCTTCTTCATGTGAATAATTAATGTATTCATAAATCTCGTCACTGATAATAAAAACCTGCGGGTGTTTTTCAAAAACTTTCGCAAGCGCTTCCAGTTCATTTTTTGAATAAACCGATCCTGTCGGGTTGCACGGAGAAGAGAAAATAAACAATTTTGTTTTTTCTGTAATGGCATTTTCCAACTGCTGCGGTGTTAATTTGAAGCCACTTTCAGGTGTCGTATTTACAAACACGACTTTCGCTCTTGTCATCCTGGCGATTTCCGAATAAGAAACCCAGTAAGGTGTAGGAATAATGATTTCATCCTCATCATACAGAATGCTGAACATGGTATTCGCAATACATTGTTTAGCACCAGTGCTCACTACGATTTGATTCGGAGCATATTCAAGACCGTTATCTCGTTGTAATTTTTTACAAATGGTTTCTTTCAAATCTGCATAACCGGAAACAGGAGTATAATGGCTCCAGTTTTCATCAATCGCTTTTTTTGCAGCGTCTTTAATATGTTCCGGGGTATTGAAATCGGGTTCGCCAAGACTTAGGTCAATTACATTAATTCCTTGGGCTCTTAATTCACGGCCAAGTTTGGCCATTTTGAGGGTTTCAGGTTCGTTAAATTTGCTTAGAAGTGCGGAAAGTGGCATGTTTAAATTTTTTAAAATCTGCGCAAAAGTACATCATTAGACGAAATGCCAAAGGCTAAATACTGAAAGCTTACGACCTTTGGAAATGACAAAGACTTTCTGCCTTCTGCTTTTCCGCATTTTGCATTGCGCTAACTTTTTACTTTTGATTATTTGCGCTTTAACCGATAATTTTGCATCTCATTTTTGAAAATAGATTAAATAAATTTTCAAAGCATTTTAAAACTAAAGTTTACTGATGAAAGAAGTTGCATTCAGAGAAGCATTGCGCGAAGCAATGCAGGAAGAAATGAGACGTGATGAAAAGGTATTTTTGATGGGAGAAGAAGTAGCCGAATACCACGGCGCCTACAAAGTAAGCCAGGGCATGTTGGAAGAATTCGGTGAAAAAAGAATAATAGACACCCCAATTTCTGAGCTTGGATTCACCGGAGTAGCTGTTGGTGCCGCACAAAATGGTCTTCGCCCAATTGTAGAATATATGACCTGGAATTTTGCCAATCTCGCGCTTGACCAGATTTTAAATACGGCTTCTAAAATGTTGGCTATGAGCGGAGGACAGGTTGGTTGCCCAATCGTTTTTCGCGGGCCTAACGGAAGCGCCGGCCAATTGGGCGCGCAGCATTCCACAGCTTATGAAGCGATGTATGCAAATATTCCCGGTTTGAAAGTAATTTCTGTCAGTAATCCATACGATGCAAAAGGTTTATTAAAAAGCGCGATTCGTGATAATGACCCGGTTATTTTTATGGAAAGCGAAGTGATGTATGGCGAGAAAGGAATGATTCCTGAAGAAGAATATTTGATTCCGATAGGCAAAGCAAAAGTGGCGCGTGAAGGAACAGACGTAACGATTGTTTCTTTTAATAAAATGATGAAAGTAGCGCTGCATGCAGCTGACGAGTTACAAAAAGAAAATATAAGCGCAGAAGTAATTGACTTAAGAACGATTCGTCCGTTGGACTGGCACACGATTTTAGAATCTGTAAAAAAGACAAACCGGTTGGTAATTGTGGAAGAACAATGGCCGTTCGCTTCTATTTCTTCTGAAATAGCATACCGCGTTCAAAAAGAAGGTTTTGATTATTTGGATGCGCCCGTTCGCAGAATTACTTCTCTGGATGCACCGATGCATTATGCGCCAAATCTGGTAGCCCTTTACTTACCGGATGTTCCCAGAACCGTGAATCTTGTAAAAGAAGTAATGTATTTGAAAAAATAATTTTAGGGCCGCATCATTGCGGCCTCTTAATTTATCCGTAAATCAATCCCGTTTTTTTGGGAA
>JBQCFO010000418.1:0-16789 GCA_051959055.1 Ginsengibacter sp.
AATAAGAAGGAATGAAATTCTTTGAGTTATTAGAAAAAGGGACCTAAATAAGCCCCTCATCAGCAAATGAACAATATCCTTCACTTGAAATAATTACCTGATCAAGTACTTTGATATCATGATACCTGGAAGCTAATTTTATTTTTGAAGTGAGATCTTCGTCGGCTGCACTTGGTTTTAAGTTTCCACTTGGATGTAATACTCTGGCAGGTTGTTTTTTTGTAGAGGTCGTTAATTTTATTAATTTCCTTTGCATTAACCCGTATGTTAAGCCATTTTCCTCTTACTATTTTTGTCTTTTTCATCCCTATTCATTTGCACATTTCAACCATATTTCTTTTGGGACTCATCCCCGCAACGAGTTCCGAGTGAAAGGGGCGAGATAGCCAAACGTGTCACGTTTGAACATCTCGCCGGTCAGCGGTAAAGGCTGCCTGTATCTTCTTATTCTTTTTTTCCGCAAACGATTGCGCAAATTAAGTTTGTGTAATCTTTTGTAGTGCATAATCTTTTGTAGTAAAAAAAGAAATATTATTGTGTTGTTTTAGAAATAATAAAAAATGAATACCTGCCTAAATACTACAGATCAATTTCAGCAATGGTACGAAACTTATCAGTGCTCTTTTATGAGTATCGGCATTGGCCTTGGTTATCAAAGGGATGAAGTAAAGGATATGATCAATCAGTTTTATTTGGATCTCATTGAGAAAAAAACAGATCCTGCTTCTATTCAAAATCCGAAGGCGTACCTTTCAACAGCTTTCAGGCGAAAATTAATAGATCATTATCGCAAATCCTGTAAAATTCCATTAACCATATCAGTTAATAATGAAGATCATGCAGAACCTTCTAAACAGCAAATCCTGGAACAGTTAGAATCAAATACAGAATTAATAAATAATTTGCGAAGCGCATACAGAAAACTTCCTGCGCGTTGCAGAAAAGTGATTGACCTAAAATTCTACCAGGGGCTTACTACAGAAGAAATTGTTCTTCAAACCGGGCTGAATAAAAGATCGGTTTATAATAATCTTTTTGAAGGAGTAAAATTGCTTCGGGCAGAACTAAATCAGGCTACTCCTGGCGTTCAGATTGCTGCTCTTTTTTCCTATTTGCCCTGTATAATAGCGTTATGTTCGTAGAGACCCGATAATGACCCAGAGTGTCTGTGCTACAAAACGAAATTTCCCCTTATTTCTTCTTTTACTATAAAAAGTTTTAAAAAAAAGTTGGTAAATATTCGTTGTCCTTCCGTCTATATATAAAATGTTGCTTATGCCCGGTCATTTTTCTGTGGAAGAACTTGTTATTGACGATTCATTTATTAATTATTGCCTTCAGAAAAATGAAGCCGATGAATTATTTTGGAAGCAATACATTACTGAACATCCTTTTGAAAAAGCAAAAATTGAAGAAGCAAAAAATATTGTTTTTGGCCTGACAGTAATGCTGGAACAGAAATATTCTTTGAAAAATTTTAGGGATGAAAAAAATATTCACATTCTTTCGAAAACTTTATCATTCAAAAGACGCTTTCGTTATGCAGCCGCCGCTGCTGCGGTTTTTTTAGCCATTTTTATTATAAGGAATATAGTAACTACAAAACATCCTTCAAATGGTAGTTCAATCGTTCAAATTTTGCCGGAAAATAGTTTAATCTATAAAACTGTTAATGGCGAAAGAAAAATTATTACCCTGCCTGACAAAACAAAAATCTGGTTAAACGCCGGATCAGAACTGAGGGTCGATAGCAATTTTGGCAGAATGAACCGCAAAGTATATTTAAGCGGCGAAGCGTTGTTTGATGTAATTCATAATAAATCGCTTCCTTTTATTGTACATATTAATAACTGCGAAATAAAGGACCTGGGTACATTGTTTAATGTAAAGGCTTATCCTGATGACAGGCAAAGTGAGACCTCACTGATAAGAGGGGAAGTAGAAATTCAGCTGAACGAAAGTGGGCGGAAAATCTATTTATCACCAAATCAAAAAGCAGTGATTAAAAACAATTGTCAGGTTCAGCAAAAAAGAAATTTTCCGGTAAATAAAGTTGCCTCCGTTGTTCCGCTATCGTATAATCAAAAAGATAGCGCTGTAATAGAAACTGCCTGGACTAAAAACCGGCTGGAAATTGCGAATGAGGATTTTGATCACATGCAGGAAAAACTGGAACGATGGTTCAATGTGACGATAAATATCCAGGATGAAGAAGTAGGAAAATATCCTTTTACCGGAACCTTTGAAAATGAAGATATTGAACATGTATTGCAAGCCTTGCAATACGCTTATCATTTTAATTATACTATTAAAAACAATGAAATAACTATTTCAAAATTAAAGTAAAAGGAGAAACGGATTGGAGCCGTTTCTCCGGTTACAAAAAACAAACAGGTTAATAAAAAAATAATCTGTTGCATTTATAACAATAAAACAAAACAAATGTATGAAAAAAGCTGTACTGTTTATTAGCCCGCATTTTAATAAATACGGGGCAAAAATTTATTTAATTATGAGACTTGGCACCTTCTTTATTTTAGCAGCCGCTTTGCAGGTTTCTGCAAAAAGCTATTCACAGGAGAAAGTAACTGTTCACTTTGAAAAAACGCTGTTGAACAAAGCCCTAAAGGAAGTGGAGAAAAAATCAAGCTTCCGGTTCGTGTATAGTAACCGGCTTCTTAACGGCCAAAGCGAGGTAACGATTCAGGCAAACAATATCCCTGTTGAAGATCTTGTAAGGAAATTGTTGCAAAACACAGGGCTGACTTTCAAAGTAATGGATAATCATTTGGTGGTTCTTGCCAAAGAAGATGAAGTCATACAGGATATAATAGTGAAGGGAAAAGTAACCGACAAATCTAACGGCCAGCCTTTGCCCGGGGTAAGCATCCAGGTAAAAGGAAGCAGTGCCGGAATCAGTACCGATTCTAATGGGAATTACTCCTTAGATGTGCCCGTTCATACTACCTTAATTTTTTCTTTTGTCGGTTACGATCAGGTTGAAGTACCAGTAAACGGACAAAAAGAAATAAATGTTTCTTTGCAAGCTTCTACTACAGGGCTTAATGAGGTAGTGGTGGTAGGATACGGAACGCAAAAGAAAATAGATGTTACAGGAGCTGTTGACCAAATATCAGGTAAAAAATTAGCCGAACGCCCAATAGCAAATATTTTTCAGGGTTTACAGGGTGTTAGTCCGGGACTCAATATTACTTATATGGGCGGTCAACCAGGACAGACACCCACTATAAACGTACGCGGTTTCGCTTCAATTAATGATGCAAGTGGATCACCATTAGTAATCATAGATGGTATTCCTTCAACGACAGATGATCTTCTGAGAATTAATCCTTCAGACATTGGTTCCATAACGGTATTACGCGATGCGGCTTCTGCTGCCATATATGGCGCAAGAGCAGCTTACGGCGTACTAATGGTTACGACAAAGCAAGGTGGTTCGGGTGGAAGACAATCTATAAGTTATAGCAATTATGCTGCCCTTTCCAAACCAACTGTATTGCCACAACCTGTTACTGATCCATATATTTATTTAAAAGTTTTGGATGAAGCTACTGGTAATACTCCGTGGCACTACAGAACCTTTACTCCATGGCAGTATGAATGGGCGAAACAACGTTCAGACAATCCTTTATCTGCACTTGAAGTTAAAGAAAATCCGGATAACCCGACCAAATGGGCCTATATGGGCAACAACGACTGGAATGATTACTTTTTCAGTAAAACCAGTCCCTCACAATATCACAGCATTTCTTTCAGCGGATCTTCCACAGATGCTAAAAAAATGCCTGTTGGCTATTTGTTGTCTGCAGATTACACTGAAGAAAACGGCTTAAATAAACTCGCTAAAGATGACTGGAACCGATATGGATTAAGAGGGCGTTTCAATTTCAATCCTCTTCCCTGGCTGAAATTAGATAATAATATCAATGTGTATCAGTTAAAAAGAGATGCTCCGAGCACCAAAATTACCGATATTTACTATCTGCAGTCAATTGAAGTAGCAAAGAACCCCGATGGAACCTGGGCCAATACCGATGCAGGTATTCTTGGAGCGCAATTGACATCCGGCGGCCGAAACCAGCAAACCAGGTTCGGTTTTCAGAATGTGGCAAGGGCGGTAGCTTCTTTTTTTAATAATGATCTGCAAATTACCGGAGATATCAGTGTTAAAAGGGAGTTGTGGAAATATCACACAGAAAGTTTGCCTTACTCAATCGGTTATGGACCGAATGACATAAGGATTCAAAATCCATCCGGCTCTATTACTGAAACAAACGGAATCATCAACCAGGATGTGGTTGACCTGTTTGCCAATTATAATAAAACTTTTGGGGATCATGCGATTACTTTACTAGCCGGCTATAACGAGGAAAGCTATACATGGTCGCCAGTAACGGCTTCCAAAACTCAGCTTATCTCCGGGTCAGTGCCATATATCGGTCTTACTACCGGTGATGCAACAGTAAATAATAGTTCCCAGGGAGGATATTATGCATATGCTATCAGGAGCTACTTTGGAAGGTTGAACTATACTTATAAAAGCAGGTATGTCATTGAAGCAAATGGCAGATATGATGGCTCATCACGCTTTCCCTTAAGTAACCGGTGGGGACTTTTCCCTTCCATTTCAGGGGCCTGGATAGCCAGTAAAGAAGCGTTTTTGTCTTTTCTTGATCCTGCTATTTCTACTGTTAAATTCCGCGCATCTTATGGAAGTTTGGGTAATCAGAGTGTTGCTTATTTTGGTTATATACAAACATTGCCTGTTTCTCAATCCTCTTATCTTATTAATGGGAATAGCCAAACTGTACTTGGAGCCGCGCCAAATCTAAGTGTCGATCCTAACAATTACACGTGGGAAAAAGTACATACTACCAACGTCGGTACTGACATTGGCTTTATGCAGGATAAAATTTTTGCCAGCTTTGATTATTACATCAGGAATACAGATGGCATGCTTGCTCCTGCACAGGAATTACCAGCGGTTTTGGGAACTTCTGCACCCAAACAAAATTCTGCAAATCTCAGTACAAAAGGATGGGAATTTTCTTTGAATTATAGAAATATGTTTTCTGTAGCCTCCAGTCCTTTTTCTCTGAATGCGAAATTTATCCTTTCAGATTCAAAAACAAAAATCACCAAATACAATAATGCTCTGCAAACCTTCTCAGCCGCTTTTAGGCCGGGAGAAGAAATCGGAGAAATATGGGGTTTAACAAATGATGGATATTTTCAGAATGCCGATGAAATAGGAAAACTGGATCAATCAGAAATTATTCCCTGGGGAGCTTTAGATATTCTTGCCGGATGGCCTAAATACAAAGACCTGGATGGAAACGGTAAAATTGAATTAGGGCCTTCAGCAAAAGATCCGAAAGATTTAAGCGTTATTGGCAACAGCAGCCCAAGATACCGTTTTGGTTTCAACCTTGATGCAGCGTGGAAAGGAATAGATTTTTCAATTTTTCTGCAAGGCATTGCTAAAATGGATTTTTATCCTCATCATTACTTATTCTGGGGCCCCTATCAGCAACCTTATGCCAATGTATATCCATGGAACCTGGATTATTATCGGGCTACAAGCCAAACTCCCGCAGAAAAAGCCGCGAATTCCAGAGCCTATAACAACGCGGGGCTCGCAGATGCCAATACCAATTCTTATTTTCCTGTATTGCAATCCTGGCTGGCAGATAATAATTATGGAACCGGCCTTGATATTCCACAGACAAAATACTTGCTTAATGCCTCTTATTTGAGAATTAAAAATATCACACTTGGCTATTCTTTACCACCTTCTGCTATCCAACGGTTCGGTATTAAAAGATTGCGTTTCTTTTTGAGCGGAGAGAATATTTTCGAATTTTCTACTATCAAAAAATACCTTGATCCGTAATAAATTACGGATGGATATGGTTGGGAATATCCATACCAGAGAAAGTATTCCGTTGGTTTAAACCTTGATTTATAACTGTTTATTTTAGAAAAATAACTAAGAAAAAAATTATTAATAATGAAGAAGTTAATTATAGCCGGAGCGGCACTCTGTTTCATGTTAGCATCCTGCAAAAAGGATTTTCTAAACCGCTATCCGCAAACATCCATTGCACCTCAATTATTTTTTAAATCAGAACAAGACCTGTCGTTATATATCAACGGCCTTCTTAATCATCCGGGAAAAGGAAATTACTTTTCTGACCAAAGCAGCGATAATTTAGCTACGACGGCATCTATTGAAGTAAAAAATATTATGACAGGAACGCCGAGTGCACAAACCATTACAGGCGGATGGAACTGGGGACGGTTACGCAACATTAATTATTTTCTGGAAAACTACAATACCGCTGCCGTAGATGAAGCTACAAAAAGCCACTACGTCGGTTTGGCCAGGTATTATCGTGCGCAATTTTATTTTGAAATGGTAAAACGATACTCTGATGTGCCGTGGTATTCAAAAACAATCGCGCCGAGTGATTCAGCAGAACTTTATCTTTCCCGTTCCCCACGTTCGCAAGTTATGGATAGTGTAATGGCAGATCTTGCGTTTGCATCAGCTAATGTTCGCGATAAAGTTCCCGCTGGTACTCCAGGATTATGGGCAGTGAAGACTTATTATGGAAGAGTCGCGTTGTATGAGGGGACTTACAGGAAATATCATCCCGAGCTGAATCTCCAAAGCACTGCAAACAGATTTTTAGATACCGCAAGCGCAGTGGCTAAAAGTGTTATAAGTGCCAATAAATTCAGCATTTATAATACGGGTAAGCCTAACCAGGATTATGCGACACTTTTCAACAGCCAGGATCTTACAACAAATCCTGAAGTAATCCTTACCACCATTTTTGACGCAACCAAACCAAACGGAGGAAGCAACATCAACAGTACTGTCTTTGGCGATTATGAACAATCCCCTTCCCGTGATCTTGTGCAGTCTTATTTGATGAAAGATGGTACAAGATTCACTGCAATTCCAGGGTATAATAATTACACTTATGTGCAGGAATTTCAAGATCGTGATCCGCGACTAATGCAAACACTGGTTTATCCCGGATGGGTGAGAGCACCGGCTACAAATCCGTTCGTTCCCTTTTTTAATAAAAATTTTTCCGGCTATTTTCAGTTGAAAGGTTATATAAACAGCACCGACAATATCGCTATTGGCAGTGTAGATTTTCCGGCTTACCGCTATGCCGAAGTTTTATTAACTTATGCCGAAGCCCAGGCTGAATTAGGACGAATAACTCAATCTGATATTGATATGTCTGTTAACCTTTTAAGAAAAAGGGTTGGCCTCCAGAATCTTGATCTTGCGATGGCGAATACTAATTCCGACCCAATATTAATGGCAAAGTATCCGGATCTAACAAGTAACAATAAAGGAGTTTTGTTAGAAATACGTCGTGAAAGAAGGGTTGAGTTTGCATTAGAAGGTTACCGTTATGATGATCAGATGAGATGGCATGCAGGCAAGTTGCTCGAAAAAATTCCCGTAGGAATGTATTTCCCTGCACTTGGGAAATATGACCTGACAGGTGACGGAGTGGAAGATGTTATTTTAATCAGCAAAGATGCGACTATTCCTGCCGCCAGTGACAGAGAAAAAAATTCTTTAGGTGTACCGCTGATTTATTATAAAGCGGGCAACTTTGGTAATGCTGTTACGATTTACCTCAGTAATGGTACGGGAGGAACTATCGTAACAGAGGTAACTCCGAGGAATTTTATTGATCCGAAATACTATTATAGACCGATACCATACACTCAAACAGTTTTAAATGGGAATCTCAAACAGATTTTTGGATGGTAATAAAATCTGATAGATTCTCATGCGCTGATGTTCGCGGCAACAGCGTCATGTACAACAATTGAAGGGAAATTAATTACAAAATATATCTTATAGCAAGACAGAGAATTTTTTCATCGGGAAAATTTTCTCTGTCTTTAATCAAAATATTAAATGAATAGAAGGAAATTACTAAAAAGTTCCGGATTGCTTGCGGCAGGAGCCATCATAGCAGGAAATAAAATAACTGCCGCAGCAAAAAAAACTGATGATACAAAGAAAAGTATATTAAAAATAGCGCATATCACCGATGTACATATTCGCCCCGAATATAATGCCATAGAAAGATTTAAAAAGTGTCTCAATAGGATTCGCAAAGAAAAGGTCGATTTTATATTAAACGGAGGAGATTCTATTTTTGCGGCAGATTATGACGATATAAAAAAAGAGCGTGTGCTTGAATTATGGAAATGTTGGAATGAATCCATTGAAGTGGTAAAAGGTTTTGAAATCTATATTGTTTTATGCAATCATGATATGTGGTGGCAGGGAAAAGGAGATGCATTATATGGCAAACCAGGTGTAATGAAAATGTTGGGGATGACGAACAACTATTACAGCTTCGATAAAGGCGGATGGCATTTTATAATGCTGGATAGCAATCATTCCAAAACACCGGGAATGCTGGACGACGAACAATGGAAATGGTTTGCCGATGACGTGGGAAAAAACACCGAAAAGCCGATACTCATTATGTCGCACTATCCTTTATTAAGTTGCACAGGCATCATTGATAACAAAGCTGATTTCATTGGCCCATTTAGCGTGAGTGGCGGTTATAATCATCTCGACATTATGAAATTTATTGACGTCTTCAATCAAAACCCAAACGTCAAACTTTGCCTGAGTGGGCATATCCATTTGAGGGATAAAGTTTGGTACAACGGTGTAAATTATTTATGCAATGGAGCGGTGAGCGGCTATTGGTGGGGATCTGGTGATGACGGCAAGGGTTCTTATAAACAAACGTCGCCAGGGTATTCTATATTAAATCTTTATAAAGATGGCAGTTTTGATGATGAGTACATTCAATTTGAAGCATAATTAATATTCCAGACTTACTGTATTTTACTAAGCTTTCCACTCTTTGGAGAACAAAAGCAATTTTTATCTTTCATTATAACTTTTCTAATTTAACACAAAATGAAAAAAGCCATTATTTATTTGTTTACTGTATTAGTATTTTTATTCATTACTAATATTTCATTTGCGCAGCAAAGCGCAGAAAATATTGCCACGCAATTGAATAAAAAAAGGATTACGTTATTTAATGGCTGGTCATTAACACCCGTAGGAAAATCTCTTCCACTGGAAGATATGCCACTCAATATTGCTGTCTCTCCTTCTGGAAAATATGCGGCTGTTACCAATAACGGGGATGGCAAACAAACAATCACTTTAGTGGATATTGTGAATGATAAAATATTGGATAACCATGAGATTAGCAGCGCGCTTATCGGCTTAAAATTCAGTAACGACAGTAAATATGTTTACGTATCCGGTGGATACGATAATCAGATTTCTATTTATGCCGTCAGTAATAATAAACTCATTAAAAAAGATTCGCTTGTTGTGGGAAGACCCTGGCCCAAAGAAAAAATTGGTATTGCAGGCATAGAAATAGATAATAGTCGTTCAAAGATTTATGCAGTTACAAAAGAAGATAACTCGCTGTATATTGGAAATTTGAAAACGAAAACAATTTTTAAAAAAATCCCGCTAACCGCTGAAGCCTATACATGTCTCTTATCTCCTGATAAACGAACGCTTTATATTTCACTTTGGGGTGGTGAAAAAGTAGCCGTTTTTGATACTCAAAAAGAAAAGGTGGTTGTCGAAATAAAAACCGGAAGCCATCCAAATGATATGGCTATTACCCGCAATGGAAAATATCTTTTCGTTGCGAATGCCAATGAAAACTCCGTTTCAGTGATTGATGTTGCAAAAAGAAAAGTGCTTGAAAATATTATTACAAGCCTTTATCCTGACGCTCCTGCAGGCACTACACCTAATGGAGTAGCACTTTCTACAGATAATAAAACGTTATTCATCGCTAATGCAGACAATAACGACCTTGCGGTGTTTGATGTTTCCGAACCGGGAAAAAGTCATTCGAAAGGATTTATTCCCACAGGCTGGTATCCCAGCTGCGTTCGCGTAAGAGGCAATCGCTTATTTGTTGCAAACGGGAAGGGTCTTTCTTCTTTTGCCAATCCCAACGGGCCAAATCCAATGGGCAAAACAGTTGAACATCAAAAAGGAGAAAAAACAACAGGCCCCGAATTATATACTGGTACTATGTTCACAGGTACGCTTTCTGTTATTCAAGTTCCATCTCAAAAAATATTGGATGTTTATACCAGGGCGGTGTATCAAAATACTCCTTATACCAAAAAGACTGAGCTAACCGCTTCCGGCAAAACGGGAAATCCAATTCCTCAGAAGCAAGGTGAACTATCTCCTATTAAGCACGTATTTTATGTGCTAAAAGAAAACCGCACCTATGACCAGGTATTAGGCGATATGAAAGAAGGAAATGGTGATGCATCCATCTGCATTTTTGGGGATAGCATTACTCCTAATCAACATGCAATTGCGCGCCAGTTTGTATTGTTCGATAATTTTTATGTAAATTCAGAAGTGAGCGCCGATGGTCACAACTGGAGCACAGCGGCCTATGCAACTGATTATGTACAAAAAATGTGGCCATCCAATTATAGCGGCCGTGGTGGAAATTATGATTTTGCAGGAAATAGAAAGATTGCTAATCCCGACAAAGGATTTATCTGGGATTATTGTTTTCGTGCCGGAGTCAGTTTCAGAAATTATGGTGAATTTGCTGATGAGGGATATATCCCAAAAACGCTTCCTGACTTGGCAAAACATACCCTTGATTCATATCCGGGATGGAACCTCAGTATTCAGGATGTTTACCGTGAAAAAATATGGGAAAAAGATTTTGATTCACTTTTGGAAATCAATAAAGTTCCTCAGCTCAGCTTTATCTACCTTCCTAATGACCATACTAGTGGTATGGCAATAGGAGCTTATACTCCAATAGCTCAGGTGGCCGATAATGATTTGGCTTTGGGCAGATTAATTGATCACATTTCACATAGCAAAATTTGGGACAGCACTGCCATTTTTGTATTGGAAGACGATGCGCAAAATGGCCCGGATCATGTGGATGCCCATCGCTCTCCGGCATTTGTTATCAGCCCATATATAAAACGCGGAATGGTTGATCATACTTTATACACCACTTCCTCGATGCTTCGGACAGTGGAACTTATTTTAGGCTTGCCACCCATGAGCCAGTATGATGCGGCAGCTACTCCAATGTGGCGTTGTTTCACTTCGGAGCCTGACCTTACTCCTTACAATGTAAAGGCTGCAAATGTGGATATCAATGCCAGGAATCACGCAAAAAATGCTGCTGCAAAACTTTCATCTACCTTTAATTTTTTCAAACCTGATGCTGTGCCTGACCTGGAGTTGAATGAAGTGATATGGCAATTCGTAAAAGGTGAAACGAGTTTGATGCCGCCGCCGTGCAGAAGTGCATTTGTAAAAGTGGTGGAAAAGGATGATTGAAAGTTGGGATTGTCGAAAAGATATCTTGAAAATAGTATTGCCTTACAACATATAACTGTTTTTAATTTACATGTTTTTTAGAACCTTTTTAGACGTTGCGGCAGCTGGATAGATTCAGTACATTTTCCTCAAAGTACAATCGCTTATCCCATGAGAGGAAGAGGTTTTTATCATTTGTATGGAAAAGTAATGGAAGAGTTTGGAGCTTATTGTATTGAAGTTCAAAAGATGAAAAAAGTAGGTTGGAAAATGCTGGAATACATGGAAAAATAGCCTGAATGTGCCATTTCGCTTAACAGATTCTAAAGAATCCTTTTACTGATTTACGCGAAATGCCATAGCAAAAATTGAAGGCAAAGTGAATGGAAACGGCTTCACTGCCAAAGGAAAAGCAAAAAGTGAAATACAACCATTACTTTGAAGATGTAGAATCCAGAAGTATGAAGGAGTGTACATCGTAATCTTTTGATTAAATGGCTATTTTCTGAAATCTGGTCAAACGATTTTGAAGAAAACACGAAAAGATGTGGATCTATTTTGTTTTCTTCGTTTAGGGTTTGGTGTGATTGAATTTTTTTCCGGGTTCACACTGCACTAACCTTAATAGAATTTTCAAGAGGCGTGAAAATCGAATCATACTCCCTATTTTCGTCTGGATTTATAATCGTAGTCTAAAACAAAAAAAAAAATTATTTCTTCATTTACTATAGAGATGATTGAGATTTATTTCTCAAAATCTAAATCGTGGTTGGAATAGTTGATAGAAAAAGAGAACAATTTTTTTGTAAAATTGTTTGGAGAATCTTAGAAAGTTCCATACTGTTTCTTTTTCTATATTTGACAATAATTGGAAAATTCAATCAAATATCAGGAACAGCAACTGCTTTCTCAATTACGTGAAGGAAGTACGGAAGCGTTTACCCAACTATATAATGAATATAGCGAACGTTTGTATTATAACATACTTGCACTGGTGAAAGACGAACTTATCGCAGAAGAATTATTACAGGATATTTTTGTGCAGATATGGAAGAAGAAAGAAAATATCCTGATTGAAAAAAATATAGCGGGATATCTTTTCCGTGTAAGCCGCAACCGTGTTTATGATTTTTTTAAAGCACTAAACAGTGAGCAGGCGCTTTATAACAGGATCAGATCTTTTGCCACAGATCAGTACTTACATATTGAAGAAGCCATCTTTAGCCGGGAAAACGCAGATCTTTTGCAAAAGGCGATTAAAACTTTGTCACCAAAAAGAAGGCAGGCTTTTCAGCTTTGTAAACTGGATGGTTGCTCCTATAAAGAAGCCAGTGAGCTGATGGGTATCTCCATTTCCACTTTGAAAGATCACATGGCAAAAGCAAGGGAAGCTATCCGTGAATACATTTCTAATAACGGTGAGATAATTGTTGGCATATGCCTTTTTATGCTTTGGGATAAAAACTAAGATCTGTTTCATTTTTCTTTTGGTTGTAACAATCCAAACAAAAACCCTTAGCAGCGATTCGGGAAATGTTGTTATTACCGCTTGGGCAGAACAGCAATTATTGTAAAAACAAAAAGCACTTTATTTGTTGGTTTGCTGCTTTGCAATAAAAAACCGGAATGCAGCATTTTATTATGGGATGAAAATTGGCATAATTCGTAACCTCAAAAATGCAATTTTCATTTTCTCAAAAATAAATTTTATTCCGGAGCCGATATTTTTTTTCCCATCACAGTCTTTATTAAAATCAGCCGTTTGGAAAGTCAGGAAAATTTTAAAGCTATATTTCAGAAGTACCTGGAAAATAAATGTTCACCGAAAGAAGTGGATTGGCTGCTGGCTTTTTTGAAAAATAATGAGCAGCAAGAAAACGTGCAACAAATATTGGAGCAGCAGCTCTCGGGGAATGTGAATGAAAGAGATATCAGCGATCCGGTAGTTAAAAAGCAATTGGAAATACGTTTGAAGAAAATTTTAGAAGAGATTACACTTGAGGAAGAAGTATCTGTAATACCGATGAATGTACCACACATCCGGCGTTTTAACCCGACCCGGATAGCCGCTGCTGTAATTGTTATTTTCTTATTAGGCTCAGGAGTTTATTATTTATTTAATCGCAATGCCACAAAAGAGGTCGTAAAAACAAATGCTCCGGTGCGGGAGGATATTGCAGCTCCTGCATCTGCTCATGCAATTATTACCCTTGCTAATGGTGAGCGGATTGTTTTAGATAGTGTAAAAAACGGGACCTTAGCCATGCAGGGAAATGTGAATATTAAAAAACTATCCGATGGGCAGATTGGCTATACAGGAACAAGTGATAAGATTGAATATAATACGCTTTCTAATCCTAAGGGAAGTAAAATAATCAATCTGACACTTTCAGATGGTAGCAAAGTCTGGCTTAATTCTGAAAGCTCGTTGCGTTTTCCTGCAGCTTTTGCTGGCCACGAAAGAAAAGTAGAAATAACCGGTGAGGCCTATTTTGAAGTAGCACGCAATGCGACTATGCCTTTTAAAGTACTGAAGGGAGAAACAGTAATAACTGTGCTGGGCACTCATTTCAATGTAAATGCTTATGAAGACGAATCAGCCTTAAAAGTTACTTTACTGGAAGGGAGTGTTCAGGTGAAGCACCAAACATCTATAGTAAAAATCAAACCGGGCCAGCAGGCGGAAGTTCCCAATCATGCTGATCCTTTAAACAAACCAATCCTGGTTGAGACAGTGGATGGAGATAAAGTGATGGCATGGAAGAATGGGCTGTTTGAATTTGATAATACAGACCTCGCAACCATTATGCGGCAGGTTAGCCGATGGTACGATGTGGAAGTGGTGTATGATGGAAAGTCCAGAGATGCAAGGTTTGGAGGCGGCCTCAGCAAAGGTCTGCCATTATCCAATGTGTTGAAATTGATGGAGGCTAACGGGGTGAGATTTAAATTAGAGGGAAAGGTGTTGAGGGTAATTCCATAACAAGGAGATTGCCTTATTCTACGTCCGGGGTAATAACGTAAAAAAACAAAAGCCAGAAATGCTACTAACATTCCTGGCCACATTTGGATCATTGATAAACAAAACTTGACGGAATCATTTATTACTCACCAAAATCATTGCAAAGCTATGCAATTATCTGAAACTCTTCGCCCCGGTAGCTGCCCGGGCCGATACTTAACCCCCAAAATATTCAGGGTTATGAGACTCACAGTCGTCTTACTATTATCAGCATGCCTTACAGCCAGTGCCACAGGACATTCCCAAACTATAACTCTTAACCTTAAGAATGTGCCAGTACAAAAGGTGTTCAGAGAAGTGATAAGGCAGACAGGTACTTCTATTATTTACAATGAAGCCTTTTTTAAAAATGCTTCACCAGTAACCATTAAGGTAAAGGATGCCGGAGTATCAGAAGTGCTTAGTGAGTGTTTAAAAGGATTGCCATTCACATATGATTTGGAAGGTAATGCTATTGTGATAAAGAAGAGATCTGCAATTTCTAAACATGAGGAAGCGATTGTGGAACCCCCTCTTATCGATGTGCATGGAAGAGTGGTGAATGAAAAAGGAGAGTCGCTTGCCGGCGCAACTGTAGCAGTAAAGGGTACACGAACGGCAACCGCTACGGATGATAATGGAGAATTTATATTAAAAAATGTGGATGAAAACGCCGTGCTGGTGATTAGTGGGGTGAATATTGAAACGGCAGAAGTGACGGTGAATCGCAAAAGCGATTTGGGCATACTGAAATTGAAAACAAAAATTAAGGAGAGTGAAGAAGTGGTGGTGGAGGCAAATACGGGGTACCAGAAAGTAAATCCCAATGAAATGACCGGCTCCATAACCATTATGGACAATAAAACACTAAACCGACAATTAGGAATTAATATAATTGACCGTTTGAATGGGGTAACACCAGGAATGTTATTTGAAAATAAAATAGACAATCCCAAAGGGTACACCATCCGTGGGTTAAGTACAATCAATGGACCTAAAAGCCCGCTAATTATAGTTGATAATTTTCCTTATGAGGGAAATATAACCAATATAAACCCAAATGACGTAGAAACAATTACGATTCTTAAGGATGCAGCGGCATCTTCGATTTGGGGTACCAGTGCTGGCAATGGTGTGATTGTAATCACCACAAAAAGAGGCCGGTTTAATGCGCCTTTAAAAATAAGCTTCAATAGTAATATTGTTATCAGTACTAAACCTGATTTGAGCAAGCTGGCTCAAATGAATAGTGGAGATTACATAGACGTAGAACGCTATTTATTTGATCAGCATTATTATGATTCTTATGAAACCAGTCCTTCATTCCCGGCCCTGTCACCAGCTGTTGAAATTTTTATAAAAGAGAGAGATCATTTAATTACCAGTTCAGAGGCTAATGAGCAAATAAACATATTGAAGTCTAAAGACTTACGAAACGATCTTTCAAAGTACATGTACCGGCCATCTGTAAATCAGCAGTACGCTTTTGACCTAAGGGGCGGAAGTGAAAATATTGCTTATCTGATTTCCGCTGGATATGATAATAATGTCGGCCACCTGACAGACAAACTAGAGCGGATAAATCTTCGCGTAGCAAATACTTACCAACCTGCTAAAAATTTGCAACTAACCCTGTCTGCCTTTTATACTCAATTCAAATCAAAATCCGGAAAACCCGGAATTGTTCAAATGGGTGGAAAGCCAATCCCTTATTTAAGTATAGCTGATGAAAATGATAGCCCTCTTTCTGTCGCGCGTACTTACCGGGATAGTTTTACTGATACTGTGGGGCAAGGTAAATTGTTAGATTGGAAGTATTATCCCTTGGAGGATTATAAGCATAATTGGATAGGGGCAAAAAGCCATAATCTCACGGCCAATCTAGGTATAAGCTACGAGGCATTATCCTGGTTGTCTCTTAATTTGAACTATCAAATGCAACGGGAAGTATCAGCAGTTACTAATAATAAGGATATCGAAAGTTATGAAACGCGAGACTTAGTAAATACATTTACTCAATTGGATTATTACACAGGTCAGGTTAAATATTATGTACCCAAAGGCACTATTCTTACTCTTTCTAATGGCGTACTAGAAGCTCATCATATGCGTGGTCAGTTAAACATAAATAAAAAATCGGGACAACATAGTCTGACTATGATAACGGGCACAGAAATCAGGCAGATAAAAAACGAAGGAAATGAACATACTGTATTTGGATACAATGATGAATTTGCAACGGTAGGCATTGTAGATGCGGTGAATCCATTGCCAACTTTTTTCGGAGGAAGTAAATATATTGGTTCTTTCCCTTCATTCTTTGGTAAGGCAAATCGTTTCATTTCACTATTTGG
>JBQCFO010000419.1:0-3767 GCA_051959055.1 Ginsengibacter sp.
ATGCGGATGTTCTGAACCTGCATACACAAATAATTTTTTGTACATTTTGCGGCCCAAACGGTTTTTAGGCAACATGCCTTTTACGGCTCTTTCGATGATTACATCGGGACGGCGTTTTAAAAGATCACCGGCAACTTCTTCTTTTTTACCTCCGGGATAACCACTAAAATTGATGTAGGTTTTCTCTTCTAATTTATTGCCCGTAAACCTGATTTTATCGCAATTGGTAACGATAACATAATCGCCGCAATCTACGTGTGGCGTAAAGTAGGCTTTGTTCTTTCCACGAAGAACAGACGCAATTTTTGCGCACATGCGGCCTACGGTTTGATTAGTACCGTCAACAACGTACCAGTTGCGCTGCACGGTAGCCTCGTTTGCATGTTTTGTAGTGAAATGTAATTTACTCATTTTTGTTTTTTATTGATTCCTTTATTTTTGTTTTTTTATCTAAAGAAACCGGTTTAATGATATGCCGCTATCCCGGCATTTTTTAAAAGATTGCGAAGGTAAGGAGAAACACTATTAAAATAGTTCAGATTTTGCATCTTTTTTTCTTGCACCTTCATAACTCGTTGATTCTCTATAAATAATTTGCATAATAATTTTAATAATGAATTTTTTGAAGTGATTTTTTGAGGTTCTTTCCCATTTTGTGTGGAAATTAAAGTAAATAGGTAAATTCGAGATCCATCAAAACAGAAAATGGCATTATTTTTTCGTTTGCTGCAATAGAAATATCATCATCGCCGATGAACCGAATAATCTTCTCTCAAATGATTTAGCAAATTGATTTGTACATTGCGCACGGTATTTTGATAATACATAAAAATATATGAGTAAAAAAACAGGAAAGAAAAAGCCAATCCCTTCGGTAAAAGGCAAATTGGAAATTACGCGTTCGGGAATGGGGTATGTAATAGTGGAGGGAAGGGAGAAAGACTTTCTGGTGCGGCCGCACGATTTTAATAAAGCAATGGACGGTGACATGGTGAGGGTAAAAGTAAAAGATACAAACGGTAAGCGTGTAGAAGGAGTGATAGAAGAGGTTTTGGAAAGAAAACAAACTGAATTTATTGGGAACATCCTGGTGAGTGAAAATTTTGCATTCTTTACTGCCGACAGTCAAAAGCCTTTACCTGATTTTTATATCAGTCTCAAAAATCTGAATGGCGCAAAAGATAAAGAGAGGGTAGTAGTGAAATTTTTGAAATGGGAAAGCGGAGCAAAAAAGCCTGAAGGTGAAGTGGTGTCTGTATTACAGGCAAAAGATCCAGGCGACCTGGCAATGAAAGAAATTATTATTCAAAATGGATTTTCGTTAGAATTCCCCAAAGCCGTTTTAGATGAAGCACACAACCTTAATGATAGCATTGACGAAAAAGAGCTTGCCAAAAGAAGAGATTACCGTGATGTGCTTACGTTTACAATTGACCCTGCTGATGCAAAAGATTTCGATGATGCACTATCCATAAAAAAGATAAATGATCATGAATTTGAAATCGGCGTACATATTGCCGATGTCAGTCATTTTGTTAGGCCGGGAAGCGCAATTGATGAGGAAGGTTATACAAGAGCCACAAGTGTTTATCTTCCTGATCGCGTGAATCCGATGCTTCCCGAAAAAATTTCAAATGAGCTTTGTTCACTTCGTCCACATGAAGATAAATATACCTTCTCTGTAATATTTAAGATAAATAACAAAGGAAAAGTAAAAGATTACTGGATAGGCAAAACTTTTATTCACAGCGACCATCGTTTTACTTATGATGAAGTGCAGGAAATTATTGAGTCAGGAAATGGAATATACAGCGATGAAATTTCTATTTTAAATTCATTTGCAAAAAATTTCAGAAAAGAAAGATTTAAAAACGGCGCCATTAATTTTTCATCCACAGAAGTAAAATTTCAACTGGATGAAAATGGAAAACCTTTGGGAATTATCGTAAAGGAAAGTAAAGAATCGCATCAGTTGATAGAAGAATTTATGCTGCTGGCAAACCGCACAGTTGCTGGCCATGTTGCAAAAATTAAAATCGATAAAAAACCAATTCCTTTTCCATATCGTGCGCATGATACTCCTGATGAAGAAAAGTTGAAACCATTTGTTGCTTTTGCAAAAAAATTCGGTTATAAATTCGACATGAAAGATGAAGCGGAAACGGCCAAATCTTTTAACCAATTGATGAAAGATGTACATGGAAAGCCCGAGCAGCATGTGTTAGAGCAATTGGGCATCCGCACGATGGCAAAAGCAATTTACACGACAGAGAATATTGGCCACTATGGATTGGGATTTAAAGATTACTGTCATTTCACTTCGCCAATCCGCCGTTATCCTGATATCATGGTGCATCGCATTCTTCATGAGATTTTAGAAAATAATATTCAGCCTGATAAAAAGATGGAGCAGAAATGTGTTCATTGCAGCGAGCGTGAAAGAGCAGCAATGGAAGCTGAGCGGGCCGGAAATAAATACAAGCAAGTAGAGTTTATGATGGATAAATTGGGAGAAGATATGGAAGGCGTTATCAGTGGTGTTTCTTCCTTTGGCTTTTGGGTAGAAACGGTAAAAGAAAAATGTGAAGGTTTGGATTCAATAAGAGATCTTTCTGATTATGATGATTTTCGCCACGATGATGCAGAATACGCATTGGTCGGCATTCGCACCGGAAAAAAATTCAGAATGGGAGATAAAGTAGAAGTGAAACTGGTAGCAGCAAACCTGGAAAAAAGACAGTTGGATTTTGAATGGATTCCCGGTGTAAATAGTTTGAAACAAAAAGCGGTAAAGGGGAAGAAGAAAAAAACGGGCTAATGTGCTGATGTGCTAATTAGCGAACGTGAAAATGTGAAAATTACCGCAGTTCCGTATGAACGAAGCATTTTGTAACAATGGATTTTAATCCGTTGGATAAAATAAAATAGATAAATGAATAAAGAGAATTTAGCAGAAGAAAAAACAGAGCATCATCCTGAAAATAAAAAACAACAACCAAACGGCCTTCATTCGTTCAAAGAATTATCAGCGCTTTTTGAAGAGAAATTTAACGTGCGCCATTTTCCGGAAGAGCCACAAAAATTATATGACGCTTCGCAATATTTACTAACGGTGAAGGGCAAACGTATTCGTCCGGTTATGTGCCTCATGGGAAACGAATTGTTTGCTGAAATAAAAGAAGATGCTTATCAGGTAGCTGCTGCCATTGAGTTGTTTCACAATTTCACTTTGGTTCACGATGATATCATGGACAGAGCGCCATTGAGACGTGGCTTACAAACTGTTCATACAAAATTTGGTGAATCAACGGCCTTGCTTGCGGGAGATGTGATACTTGTGGCGGCTTATGAATATCTCAATAAAATCAGTGTTGACTATATTCATCCGGTTTTAAGCTTGTTTAATACCACAGCAAAAAAAGTTTGTGAAGGGCAGCAACTTGATATGAATTTCGAACAAGACGGTGATGTAAACTTTGATGATTATGTAAAAATGATTGGATTAAAAACTTCGGTATTGCTTGCCGCAAGTTTACAATTGGGCGCTATTTTAGGAGGCGCGGGAATCGGAAACCAGCAACATCTTTATGAGTTTGGAAAAAATCTTGGTATCGCGTTTCAGATACAGGATGATTATTTGGACGCTTTTGGCGATCCGGAAAAATTTGGAAAAAAATCCGGCGGCGATATTATGGCCAACAAGAAAACATTTTTGTGGCTACAGGCAATGAAAGTCGCTACAGCAGAGCAACGAATGGAATTGAATC
>JBQCFO010000420.1:0-7487 GCA_051959055.1 Ginsengibacter sp.
CTGAACCTGCATTGGTAATTGTATAAGAAGATGGCCCCGAAACTTTTGTCCACTGATAAGATGCAATCGTCCCATCTGAATCATTACCACTTCCATTTAAAGTAACTGTATTTGTTGGAAGGGTAATCGTTTGGTTTGAGCCGGCAGTGGCTGAGGGTGTTTGATTGCTTTTCAAAGCACCATTTTTTATTAGTATACATGACGAGTAAGGTGCAAGAGTTATAGTTCCGCCATAAAGGTTCCCTTTTACATCAATATAATTTGCATCTAAGGGAATAGTTTGAACTTGTGCTGTTGAATTATACTCTAACCTAATGTCTCCAGCATTAGTAATGGTTGTTGGAGATTCTTTAGAATTTTTATCTTTGCCGCTTTGTGAGGACCATTGGGAGAAACTCATATTTCCATTAATCCCTGGTTGCTGACTTTTGATTGCTGTACTTGCCGAGTTAATCTTCACATAATAATTTGAATCAATCGTACCAAAATTGCTGACGTAATTCCCACCTCCACTTTCAGCATAATAGTTTAAAGCATACTGATATTCATTTGTTGCAAATACAATGTTGTTCAGTAATGAATTAGCATAAACGGTGTTTGCAAATTGGTTTGAATTGCCATCCAAACTAATTCCACCATTTGCCCACATTACCTCCCCTGCGAGGGAGCCACAATTATAAATCGTGTTATTTCTTACGTTTAAATTATTGGAATTATGCAAATAAATTCCAGCAGTCCTTGCATTAGCTATGGTGTTATTAGTAACCGATATGCCGTTTCCCAAATCATCAATATAAATGCCCATAGCAAAGTAATCATTGCTTCTTGCGCCTCTTGGATTGCCTTCCGAATTTAAAACAATGTTGCCATCTATCACTTTATTATTTTCTCCGCTAAAACCTGTATAAATCCCTCCTGCATCACCCCTCACCAGGGCTGAATGATTGACAAAATTATTTCTGACTTGCACGTTTGAACCCCTGAACTCGATACCACAATAAGCACTGCTATCAATCGTATTATATTGGATTAAAGAATTGGGTGCAGTTACCGACATTCCACCCGCTGAATAGTTATCCTGCTTGTAAGCAGAAATTATCCCTGACATTAAGAGCGAATTATTGGTAATCGTGAAAGCATTAACTGTTCCTATCGAAAATATGGCGCTGCTCCCATTATTTGAAAAAGTGTTATTACTTATTGTTCCGCTTTTGATGCCACCACCATAAAGCATCATCGCTTCTAATCCTGCATAAGAAAGAGTGCAGTTGGTAACAGAGAAGGTTAAATTTCCGCTAATCCAAATATCATGTGTATTGCCTCCTGTAAAGTTTAAATTATCAACATTTATTGAAGTAACAGTTGGAATATTAGAGTAAAAGTTAAGTAATGTATCAACGGTTGAAACCTGAACATTAGTAGGTTGAGAGGTACTATATATACTTATTTTCTTTGTGGAAGGATTATAGTACCATTCGTTTTGTTGGTCTAAAGTCCTGATGTCGTTTTGTATAAAAAATCCCCATCCATCTTCTAAATTACCAGAAACTCCATTAAAATTCACCGTACTACCGCTTTGGCTTGTAATAACTTCTCTATGAAACGACCACTGGTTTATTCTAATCACCACGTCTGCTCCTTTCCAGTTATTACCACCACTTAAACTACTGCTGGTAATAGAAGAAGCGCCGGCACCTGTACCTGTATGGGATTGAAATGTGAAGAAGTTTGGAAGAAAAGGATAAGAAGCATCCCCATTAGGGTATCTGCCCATTGGCGTACTTACACCGTTGATTAAGACGCTGTTTAAAGTAGATAAGGTTGAAACAGGATTGGTACTTTCCCAAATATTACCACCTTTGTTTGTCCATGCAGTAACAGATGTAAAACCTGTAATAATCGGCTTGGCTCCTGTGCCATATGCTCCGTAAGTGATGGGCGTAGTTGAATTAGTGGCATTCACTAAAATGTTTCCGTAAAAGGTGTCACCTCTGCGGAAGAGTATCTGATCTCCCGCATAGAAAGTCCCGAAAGAATTTACTTTATTTAGTGTTTGCCACGGCGAGGAAGGGTCGGTTCCCGAATTACCATCATTTCCTGAATTTGAAATGTAATAAGTTTTAGCATTTGCTGTCAAACTGAAGATGACACATGATAGCATCACCAGTGTTTTCATAGGTTTATTCATTAGAATCTGGGGGTTCTATTAGGTTATTGGATTAAAAAGATTTCAATACCCATTTTTTCGGGTATAATTGGAGGTTAGCCGAAAATCTTTTTACAGATTGAATAACGCAGAAAGGGTTCTATTATTTTATGGGCATCACAAATTTTTCTTAAAGGAATGAAGCAATAAACGGGTTGATAGGCATAAAAATTCTATCAGACCTGGAGAAAGGGGTCCAGATACATTATAAAGTTTAGAAAACTATAGCAACGAAATTAATTAGGTAAATTGTTAGCAGGTGTATTGTGATTAATATTCAATGCAGTTTTGTAAGGATGACGTTTTTCCTAAAAAGGACGAATGAGAGATCAGATTTCATATAGATTAAATTCACCAATAAAAAAAAGAGGCTCTCTCAAAATAGGCAGCCTTTTTTTATTTTATGAAAAAGAGCCCGCTTTATCTACAATTTTACTGTAAAATTAAGTAGAAAATAGAGCAGCAAAAACTGCATATATTTTGTCTTCTAGGTATATGGCAAAAAAATCAACAGGAGTGTAAAAGCTACACTCCAAATCAGGCAATGTTGCTGCCTCCATCGCTTGATGAACTAATAACAAAAGACAATCTGGTGCGGGTGGTAAATGGTGTCATTGATAAAATCAATTTGACGCCTTGACTGCAAAAATATTAAGGAGGCGGCACATCAAGCTACCACTCAAAGATGTAGAACCTGTCTGGGAAATATCAAATATCAAATACAACTATCACTTTGAAAGATTTATGCTTCGGGGAAAGGAAAAAGTAAGCATTGAATTTGGTTTATTAGCACTGGCACAAAACATTAGAAAGAAATATGCATAAAGAGCGGGCAAATACGCCATTAAAGTATAAAAATGTCCAGGAATTGAAAAAACTATTTCGACAAACCGTTTTAAAAAAAAATAAACTTTCGAAGATTTTTGATCCTAAAGTCAAAATAAAAGAGGCTGCCCAAATTTTGAATTTTGAGACAGCCTCTTTCGTAAAGTAGGTGTTTTATTTCACCAATTTAATCACTGAGCTATTATTATTCTGTATTACCTTGAGAAAGTAAATTCCTCTTTCTAAAGAAGATGTATTTATTGATTGCTGATAAGTGCCAGCATTTTTGGTTCCACTTCTTTTCCAGATCGTCCTTCCCAAAGCATCAACTAAAACTAAATCATAACTGCCAGAGCCTCCTGATATACTTACTACAATTGAGTTAGTAAACGGATTCGGATATGCCGTTACTGCAACTTTTAAATCGGTATTATCAATCGCATTTGTCACAGAATCCTTATTAATCATGTCTGTAGCAGTAGCATTGCTTGTAGCAGTAGAAGCTCCCAAATTGGACTTCCTGGATTGTGCACTAACTCTATATAAAGCTGATGATGGAATCAATTGCTGAGAAAGTCCGGGACCGGAATAACTCACCTGTAAGCCTTCATATCCTGTTTGGTTGAAATACGCAACTGATATTGCATGTAAGCCTGCCTGCAATCCAATCGAACCGGACTGTTGTACCATGATATGAGTACCATCGTTATTTACAACCTGAACGCCATCTATATACAAGATGCTACCATCGTCTGATGAAGTGTAAAACGTATACTGTCCATCTGCAGGTACATTTATATATCCTGTATAATTAATGGCAAATTGTTCCGGTCTGTTGGCTACGGAAATATCAAAGTTATTGACGTTACCTGTTTTGATTGGGTTGATAGTGGTAAAGTCGGGAACTTGATAAATATTGCTTGCTTCATAATATTTATAGTCTATTCCATTTACCGTATTAGATAGGTTTAAGGCAGGCAATAAACCATTTGAAACTACATACAATGCCGAAGAAGGAATTAATTGTTTAGAAACTCCAGGGCCGGAATAACTAAGCTGTAAACCTACCTCTCCAGTCCTTTGAAAATATCCAACCGATATTGTGTGAAATCCAGCTTGCAGGCCAATACTATTTGACTGTTGTACCAGCGCATGCACTCCATCATTATTTACTACCTGAACTCCATCAATATATAAAACACTACCATCATCTGATGAAAGATAAAAGGTATATTGGCCATCTGTTGGTACATTAATATATCCTGTAAAATTCATCGCAAATTGATTCGGCCGGTTTGCTACTGTAATATCGAAATTATTCACGTTTCCTGTTTTAACGGGCGTAACACTGGTAAAATCGGGAACAACATTATAGTTTGATGCTTCGTAATAACTATAATTCATTCCATTTACCGGATTCGACGGGTTTACAGCAGGAAGTAAGTTATTATTGGACACTATGTACAATGCTGACGATGGAATTAATTGTTGGGAAATTCCAGGGCCGGAATAACTTACTTGCAAACCTACATCACCTGTCCGTTGAAAATAGCCAACGGATATCGTGTGAAATCCTGCCTGCAGCCCAATGCTATTCGACTGTTGTATCAAGGCATGAACCCCATCATTATTTACAACCTGAACTCCATCGATATACAAAACACTGCCATCATCTGATGAAAGATAAAAGGTATATTGGCCATCTGTTGGTACATTAATATATCCTGTGAAATTCATCGCAAATTGATTCGGCCGGTTTGCTACTGTAATATCGAAATTATTGACGTTTCCTGTTTTAACGGGCGTAACACTGGTAAAATCGGGAACAACATTATAGTTTGATGCTTCATAATAACTATAATTAATTCCATTTACCGGATTCGATGGGTTTACAGCTGGAAGTAATCCATTCGTATTATTTGCACTTACAGTTACCTGTACATTTGCTGTATTTGAATTGTTATTATTATCTGTCACTTTTAATTGAAATACATAAACGCCTTGTACAAGACCAGTAACCGATGAAGATGCTGAATTTGGATTGGCAATATTGGCTGATGTAGGTCCTGAAATTTGGGTCCAGTTGTAAGAAGAAATTGTTCCACCTGATACACTTCCACTCCCAGCCAATGACGCAGTGCTGGTGGGTAACGATATCGACTGGTTGTTACCTGCATTCGCTACCGGAGTTGCAACGTTCACTGATGCAGCAGCATTCACAGTAACCTGCACAGTATCATATCCGGAAGCACCTCCATTGTCGGTAACTTGCAATACATACTGATATGTTCCTTGTACCAGTCCTTTTACTGTGGTTGATGCAGAATTTGAACTACTAAAAGCATCGCCGGATGGACCGGATATTTTAGTCCAATTATATGAAGCGATTGTACCATCAGCATCCGTACCGCTTCCGTTTAAAGAAACTGAATTAGTTGGCAAAGTAATTGTTTGATTGCCGCCGCCATTAGCTGTTGGTGCCTGATTCTGAGTTGCGGCTCCATTCCTGATCAAGACTGCTGACGAATAAGGTGCGAGAGTGATCGACCCATTGTAATTATTTCCTTTAACATCAATATAATTTGCGTCCAACGAAACAGTCTTTGATTGATTGGTAGCATTATATTCGAACCTAAGAAGGCCAACATCAGTAATCTGATTTGATGATTGCTGTGAGTTTGCATCGCCTCCAACTATCGATTGCCACTGAGACAAACTCAATTCTCCCTTTGCGATACCCTGATCAGTTGTAAATGGCGCTAAAGGTTTGATGGGTTTTGCATAGTAATTATAATTAAAGGTACCAAAACTGATTGCACTATTATTAGCTGTAGGATCAGCATAATAGCTCAATGAGTATTGATCAGGATCTTTAGCAAACAGAATATTATTTGTAACGCTATTGGCCCGGACATAGCCGGTAAATTGACCGGCATCAGCTTGTACAAAAAGTTGTCCATTAGACCAACCAGGCTTTCCATTATTGTAAACTGTATTATTAGTAACAGTAACATTCTTGGTGTCATGAAGGTTTATTCCGGCATTGATACAATTCGCCACGGTATTGTTTGTAATGCTTATGTTGGAACCAAAATCATCTATAAATATGCCATATCCGGCTAATTCCTTTCCTGGCCCTCCCCCATTTATATTACCAACAGAGTTTAAAACAACGTTTCCATCAATTACTTTTCCTGTTTGATTCTGATATCCTGTGTATATTCCTCCTCCGTCATCTCTTACCATATTTGAATGATTAATAAAATTGTTACGGATTTGAATGTTGTTTCCTGAAAATTGAATACCGCAATATGCACTACTGTCAATGGTATTGTATTGAACCACGGAATTAGGAGTGGTAATTTCCAACGCGGAACCAGAATAATCGTTTGGTTTATAGCAGGAAATCATACCTGACCCCACTAATCTATTATTTGTTACAGTAAATGCATTTGTAGTACCAATAGAGAATATAGAGCTGCTACCACAATTTGAAAAAGCATTATTGCTTATCGTTCCATTTTGTATGCCGCCTCCATACAAAAGCAGGCCTTCAAAACCCGAATAAGCAACATTGCAATTAGTAACAGAAAAAGTTAAATTACCACCTATCCAAATGGCATTGGTGTTTGCTCCCATGAAGTTTAGGTTATCAATACTTGCTGAACTAACGGCAGGAATATTAGAGTTGAAATAAAACAATGTTTCCACGCTGGAGACCAGCACATTAGAGGGCATTCCAATACTATAAATACTGATTTTTTTGGTATTAGGATTATAATACCACTCATTTTGAACATCTAATGTTCGAATATCATTTTGTATAAAAAATCCCCATCCATCGAGAAGCCCGGAAGATTGACCATTATAACTAATTGTATTTCCGCTTTGGCTCGTAATTGTTTCTTTATCATAAGTCCAACTATTTGTTCTCACAACAACATCTGCGCCGGTCCAATTACTACCACCGTTCAAATTACTGCTTGTTAAAGAAGAATTGCCAGAACCGGTTCCACTATGCGATTGAAAAGTAAAGAAATTTGGAAGGAAAGGATAACTTGTACTTGCATTTGGATACCTTCCCATCGGGGTATTTACTCCATTTATGACTACCATTTGTAAAGTTGAAAGAGTAGAAACAGGATTGGTACTTTCCCAAATGTTTCCACCTTTATTCGTCCAGGAGGTAACAGAAGTAAAACCTGTAATAACCGGTTTATTTCCGGAACCATATGCACCATAGGTTATCGGATTTCCATTTCTACCCGAATTTGACGCAGTTATACCTCCGTAAAACGTATCCCCCCTCCGAAATAAAACATTATCGCCAGGAGACAAACTAGCAGAATTTAGTTTGTTAATCGTTTGCCACGGACTGGAAGGATCAGTTCCGGAGTTAGAATCATTTCCAGCGTTGGAAATGTAATAAGTTGTCGCGTTGGCTGTAATAGCAACA
>JBQCFO010000421.1:0-4703 GCA_051959055.1 Ginsengibacter sp.
ATGGTTGTGTAATATCAACTATCTCACCCAGTGAATCTCTTATTTGAGAAAGTTCATCAAAAATAATCCGGTTGTAAATTCTTTTGATTTCAATTTTTTTCCCATCTTTTTTATAAAATAATTTGTTGCCGTCTTGTGCCAAATCTGTAAGACAAAAAATTGGTATATTCAAATAATCCGGTTTACAATAAAAGTCAATTCTTGTCTTTTGTTCATGCGGCTTTAATTCCAGCAGAATTACATTTTCAGGATTATGACCATTTAAAATAATGTCTTTTAAAAACTGCAGGTAAGAATCTTTATTGTATCCGTTTAAATAGGGAGAAAAATTTTCGGGAATATCAAAATGCTTTTCAATTACCGTAGGATAATAAGCCTGGAATCCAAACAGCGTAGGGAATCCCTGCATTTCTACCAACTGCGGTTGCAGTTCGCCATTTTCATTTTCGCAAATGCCAAAATCAAAAGCAATGAAATCGGTATGTTCATTTTCATTTGGAACATTTTCATTCTTTGGAATCGCTCTTTGGGTGCGTTCTTTAAAATCGGGTTTTGTAATGATATCAACAATTGCCTCACAGGCATCCAGCATCTTTTTAGTAAAATCTTTTGGAATAAAAACCGGTGTTTCTGCTACGCGAAAAGGAATATCTCCGGGATGTTTGCTTTCAAGATCGAGCAAAAATTCCTGGTATTTTTCTTCGGTAAAATTTTTATTGAATTCGGCTCTTATTTCAGGAATCATGATGGTGAATAGTGAATTGTGAGTTGTGAATGTTCAGTTGTTTGATTGTTTAATTGTTGAATAGCGAATTAAGCAAACACTTCCTGCAACGAATTTAATGCGATATTTAAAAAATTAGGAAGGATATGATCGTGTGTCCACAGAATTTTTTCCGGTTCATTTAGTTGTTCGATCATCGATTCCCATTTTTCCAATCCATAATTTTGAATCACAATTTTCTTTTTGTCATCATCATTTAAACGAATTAACATTCCTGCTGGATCAGCTTCCGGATGAAACTGTGTGCCTATAAAATAATCGGTAAAACGGATTCCCATCAAAGCTCGCTCGTAAGGAACATGCGGACGATCCTTTTCGATACATAAAACTTTTGCACCAAGTTTTTTCAGCCGTTTTGCATCAGGTTGTACTACCTGGTAATCGCGGCTGTCAACCGCATAAAACGGATCAGGCATCTCTTGAAATACCGGTTCGGTTTTTCCTGCTTCTAAAAGATGAACCGGAAAGACACCGAAGGCAGAAGAATTTCTTTTGGTAAGTTTTGCTACTTTAAAATGGCGACAGGCAAGTTGAAAAGAATGACAAATAAAAAATATATATTTCTTCTGAACATTTGCTTCATTGTTATTATAATTCTCCATCTTTTGCAACCATTCAAAATATAAATTGTCCCATTCAAGACCTTCACTTTCTGTAGGGCTGCCCGGGCCTCCGCTGCTGAAATAAATATCGTAAGAGGTATCAGGCAATTCATTTTTCTGCCTTATATCAAATTCATTTAAAACAATATCTAACTCATTGATTTTGCCAAACTGTTTTATAATTTCGCGCAAGCCACGCATTCCTTGGTTTTCATGGCCCTCATATAAATCAAGAATGGCTATCCGGATGGTTGGTTTTTCATTAAAATTCATCCGGCAAATATAATAAAATGGGATTTTTTGGGGAAGTTAAGATTCTGCAAGACCGATATTTTAGTTTGTAAGTCGATAATTTAGAAAATCTTCAATAAACTTCTACTTGCTTTACTTCTTATTCTTGCAATTACTATTTTTTATCTAAAGTATTGAAGCAAAATGATACTTATTCCCAGTATGATTTCAAACATCATTATATACTCAAAATACTTTCCCGCGGAGCCAACTTTTAATTTTGAATATAGCCTTCCTAATCCCGAAAAGATAACAACTATACCGATAAAATAAATCAATTGATGTACCTCAGGAAGATTAAAAACAACCCAAGCCATTAGAAATCCAAGACCAAAGTAAATTCCACTTAAAAACCTGAAAAGATTATCCAAAACAGGATGAGCCGGATCTGTTTTGGGCAAAAAAGACGTGGCTCCTTTTATCAGAAGATTCATACCTCCTGATAAACAGATGATCGCAACTATTCCTAATAAAATTTGTAATGATAATTGCATTATTCTACTTTAATTTTTATTCATAACTAAAGCCACCTTGTTTTCAAAATTGAAGGTAATTACAAAAAGGTATTATTTGTTTGTTTGCCGGGCCTTGTTTCAAAAGTTTTTTCGAATCTATTTTTCGTCCCCTTCGGGTAAATTACCTTCTGGCTGATATAGCTCATTCATCTGTTCACAAAATTTCCACTATCCATGCACATTTCCGCCGCAGTCCACTTTTTATATAAATTCTTTTCGTAAATTCCATTTTTAAATTTTAAATACTTCAAACCATGAACAGAATCAGCGACATCCTCTCACGCAAAGGAAATAAAGCCATTTCAGTTTTGCCCGAAACATCAGTACTTGATGCTTTGAAAGTAATGGCTGAAAATAATATTGGTTCTGTGGTCGTCATGAAGGGGGATGAATTTCAGGGTATCATTACCGAAAGGGATTATTCGCGCAAAGTAATTTTGAAAGGGAAAAATTCTACAGATACCAAAGTGAGTGATATTATGACGGCCGAATTTCCACATTTGAATCCAACAGATACAGTCGAATATTCTATGGAACTTCTTACAAAAAAGAACATCCGCTATCTTCCTGTTTTTGAAGAAAATAAGCTGGTTGGAATCATTTCAATCAGTGATGTGGTAAAGCAAACCGTACTCGTGCAACAGGAAACGATTGAGCATCTGGATAGTTATATTAATTCTAAATGAAAGGCGGAAGTTGAAAGTTCAAATGTTCAATGTTGAAAGTTCAATAAATTAAACGGATAAAACAACAATGCAAGAATCCAACAATGAAACCATGCAACAATGCAACAATATAACAATGCAGTAATTAAATAATTAAACCAGTAACCGAAGAAATAATACAGATTCTAATTATACGATTAATAATTTAATCATTCAATAATTCAATAATTAATGTCTTCTTCTAAAACGGATCATTCGCCAAAACACGAACTTACAACTGAAGATTTTACCAACCATCCAGAAGTGCTTAAATGCCTGGAAGAGTTAGATACAGCATTTAGAAAAAGTAACCGCCCTTTTATAATTTCTGATGTGTACGATGATGAAGGAAATCAATATGTAAACCTGGTACAAAAAGGCGGAGGTGTACTAGGCGTAGCGTTAGTGGGCTATACTTATATTTTGGAAAAAATGGGAATCCGGTTTGTTCGCCTGGCAGGCACGAGCGCCGGAGCGATAAATACGGCATTAATGACCGTTATTGGCGATAAGAAAGATATGAAATCAGAAAGCGTTTTGAAAAGCTTGTGTGATCTCAATTTTTTTGACCTGGTAGATGGAAATCCGGCTGCAAAATCCATTATCCGCAAATTTATTACCCAGGAAGATTTCAGTAAGAAAATGGGAAACTGGTTTAAAGGGTTACTGATAACCGGCATTATATTCATTGCCGCAGATATTATTTTTTTTGGCCTTCAACAAAAATTTTTATTGTTTTCCATAGCTACCAAATTTTTTTTCGTGCTCACTGGTTTCTATTTTCTGTTGCTTGCATTTTTAATCTTTTATCTTTCAAGAACGCTTGAAAAGCTAAAGAATGCAGGGTTTGGAATTAATCCCGGGAATTACTTTTATGACTGGATAAAAAAACAACTGATTGCAAATGACGTTGTAAAAGTATCAGACCTGAATAAAAAAGCGTCAACACTTCCCAAATTATATTTGCGTTCGGATAATCCTGAAAGAATTGATACGCTTTTTGGTGATGTTACTTTTATTGCATCAGAATTGGTAACACAAAACAAGATTCAGTTTCCTGCCATGTGCAATCTTTTCCGGGAAGAAAAGGATATTGATACCTTGCAACCTGCGGGCTTTATCCGGGCTTCTATGGCAATTCCTGTTTTTTTTGAATCTTATTTTATCAATAATATTCCAAACACTTCAGAAGAAATAAGGAAGGCGTGGCTGGATACTTTGGATGAACATAATCCACCAACAGAAGTGCGTTTTGTGGATGGAGGTATATTATCAAATTTTCCGATTAATATTTTTTATAATCCAAAAATACTTGTTCCAAGGTTGCCTTCTTTCGGAATTGACTTGGATGACAGCAAACCTGAAAATAAATCTACCAACCCCATTCACTGGACTTTTACGGGGTATCTTGGAAGAATGTTCAACACGATTCGATCGTATTACGACAAAGATTTTTTATTGAAAAATAAATTTTTTGAAAAAGGTATCGGAAAAATTCCTTTATCAGATTACAACTGGTTAAATTTTTTTTTAAAGGATCAGGATAAAATTAACATGTTTGTTTTGGGTGCAAAAGCCGCTGCAGAATTTTTGATTGGATTCGATTGGAATCAATACAAAAATGACCGGATACAAATGCAGGCAAAATTAACAACGGAGCATATTCCCGAGATTATAAAAGATGAACTAAAACCAATAACAAGTGAATAATTTATTACAAATGCAGAACCTGGCCGTGTTTTTTTTGGGGCTTTTTGGTTTTATTGTACTGCTGGGTGGTTTTTACAAAAAGATGAGTAAAAAAATT
>JBQCFO010000422.1:0-5663 GCA_051959055.1 Ginsengibacter sp.
ACTCTCTTATCAACTGGCTGTGTAGGATCTTCAAATACATCTTTTACGTTGTTTTTATTGAAATCAATCCAGCCTTTTTTGTAAATGCTTTTTTGTTGCGCTATAGCACACGTTGCAGTAAAGCAACAAATAATTAAAAAAGATCTTTTCATTGCTATTTAATTTTTATTCGCGGATTCAATTAATTATTATAAAATAAGATAGGTATGGTTCTGCAATCATCTGGCTGAAGCAAGGTGTTTGAGTATCGCCTTTTCATTACCCAGGAGAACTTTACAATCAGGTTATTCTTCGGTGAGTTCATAAATATTGCTTGTTTGTGGATTCACTTTTCCGGCACTCAGATTTAATCCTATCGTCATCAGATATTTTCCTGTAAATACTTTGCCGTTATCGGGCTGCGTCGATTTGGTATCCGGAAAAAGATTGATTTCTTCGATACGATAATTCTTTTGTTCATCCAATCCCTGTAACAGTACGCGGTTAAAAATATCTTTTCTCGTTGTATTTAAATGATAATTGAAAAGAATGGCCCTGCTTTTATTATCCTTTACGTACATTACTACTGCACGGTTTGATTCATAAGGAGATTCAAGTCGATACAAGTCGCCAAACCAAATAACATCACTTATTCTTTTGTACGTTTTAACAGCATCCTCACTAAACCGAAGTTCCTCTGGAGTGAAATTGTGTACCCTTATATCATAACCCATCTTATCCATCATCGCTACGTCTGTTCTGAATTTCAGGGACTGTTTGCCCATATTGGTCACATGTGCGGAAATCGTATTGGCGGGAAAAAAATAAGAATACCCCCACTGGATATAAATGCGATCTATCGGGTTGGTATTATCACTGGGCCAGAACTCCGTAAAATATTTCAAAGCGCCATAATCAGTGCGGCCACCGCCTCCGGAACACAACATGATTGGAAGATGCGGGTATTTTGCACGAATACGTTCCATTACTTTATACAGGCCCTTAGTGTATTCAATAAAAAGATGCGACTGTTTTGAGCCAAGATAGGCAGAGTACGCGTTGGTCATGCTACGGTTGCAATCCCATTTAATAAAAGCGACGCCAGGGCTTTTGGTCATCAGATCATCTACCACAGAAAAAACGAAGTCCTGCACTTTGGGATTGGTCAAATCGAGTACCAATTGATTGCGTTGTAAATCTTCAGCCCGGTTAGGAAGTTTTAAAATCCAATCCGGATGCTTTTGATACAATTCACTTTTAGGATTTACCATTTCAGGCTCCAGCCAGATGCCAAATTTTACGCCCTGCTTTTCTGCTTCTTTCACTAAATAGCCAATGCCATGCGGCAATTTGGTGGCATCCTCCTGCCAATCTCCAAGGCCTGCTTTATCATCGTTGCGGGGGAATTTATTACCAAACCATCCATCATCCAGCAAGAATAAATCAACACCTAATTTTTTTGCTTCGCCAAAAAGTTCTGTCAATCGTTCTTCGTTAAAATTGGTATGCGTGGCTTCCCAATTATTCAATAAGGTCATGCGGGGAGCATTGCCATCCAGCACGCCATAATTCCGCGCCCAGCGATGCAGGTTGCGGCTTGCCTGTCCCTTGCCCTCAGAAGAATAGGTAAAAATAAATTCCGGCGTGGTAAATGTTTCTGCCGGTTGTAAAGAATATTCAGAAGCGTACGGGTTGATGCCTGAAATAACACGAAGGCCATTTCGCTGGTCCACCTCAAATGTGTATTCATAATTCCCCGTCCATGCGAGCGTTCCGGCAATTACATCGCCATTGGTTTCTGTAGAAGGCTTGTTTAAAGAAACAAAAAAAGCCTGCGTTTGATAAAAATTAGTGCGTGTGCCTAATTTACTTTCAATGGTTTTAATACCGTTGGTTAGCTTCTCTTCCACCATCTGCATTTCTCTTGCCCAGTCGCCGTGAAACTGAGTAAGCCAGTATTCATTGGCATTGAAGTGAAGAATGGCTGATGCATATTTGGTAAGCAGCACCGGCTTTTTTTCATTCTGTTTAATTTCTGTCCAGGCTTTAAAAACATCTTCCTTAGAATAAACTTTGTAATGAAGAATTACTTCCACCGGGTAAACCGGATCTTTTAAAACAATGCTGGTAGTGCTTACATTATCATCCGTTTTAATAGTGGAATGAGAAACATACCGCAATTCGAGCGATGGGTTTCCGTCTGCATGAACCATCCTGATGGCCGGTTCAAACTGATTTTCCATTCCGGCAGTAAGGTACGCCTCCCTGCCACCGCGCAGGTTTTTATAGTCTCCTGCATCGGTTAATCTCTTTCCAAAATAAGATTGTAGCAGCCTTTGACTATTATCTATTGAAAGCACCAGAGTGGTGTTTTCAGATCCGATAATAATTTGCTGCTGTTTATTTTGGGCAGCGGTACAAAGAAAGCAAAGCATTAAAACAAGCGTGCAATATGGCTTCATTCATCTGTGGCTTTTGGAATAAGTAAAAGGATGTGCAATTCCATCTATCTGGAATAAAAAAAAATAAAATGAAATAAGAAATCTGTTAACTATTATTTGCGGTTTGAAAAACCCTGAATGATTAAGCAATAAACTCTTTTTGGTAAATCAGAGGGCTTTTACCGGTAATGGTTTTGAAATATTTATGAAAGCTGGTAAAATTATTAAACCCACTCTCATAACATAATCGTTTTAAGCAATGGTTATTTTCAATGAGCAATTTGCAGGCATGGCCTACTCTCAGTTCTATTAGAAACTGTGAGTACGTTTTCCTCGTTCTTGATTTAAAATAGCGGCAAAATGAGTTGGGGCTAATGTTAGCCACTTCGGCAATTTCTTCTAACTGAATTTTACGCCGGAAGTTTTTTATAGAATATTCATAAATGGCATTGATGCGCTCGCTTTCGATATCTACATTATCGGTCCTAAAGCCGATAGAAGAAAGCATTGTCAATTGTTTGGAGCCTGCTACGGCGGCCAATGCTTCTATCATCAGAATTATTCTTTGAGTACCCTCCTCTACCAGTAATTGCTCTAACAGGTCGGCTATTATTTGCCTTGGCGCACCTGTTATCTGCAAACCTCTTTTGGATTTTTCCAAAACTGTTTTAATGTTGTTGTTTTCAGGCAATTGAAGAAATGGCTCACCCAGGAAATTCTTATTGAAATGTGCTACCCGCACATCAGGCTGAAATGGTGTATCCCCTTCAAAAAAAGAATCATCAAATCGCCAGTAATGAGGCAGATTGGGGCCAACCAATACTACATCGCCTGCTTTAAACCTTTTAATACTATCCCCAATAAATTGTGTGCCTCCTCCTTTCTTAAAATGAATGAGTTCTATTTCGTCATGATAATGCCAGCGGTTGTTAATGTGTGGTACCAAGTCCTGTCGTACACTAAAAGAACTATCCGGAGATTTAGATACTTTAAGCAATTGTGGTCTCATAACAAATGTTTTTTTTTACAGAAAATGATTTTTAATAGCAGTGGTATAAAAGTAACTTCTTTGGTTTTTATTTCGTTAAAAATTTGCGCAAACGATGCCACAAAAAAAGCCATTAATTAAATGACGTTTATCAACAGGTGAGCGGCTCTTTTGAGAAAAAAATTTTTTATAAAGACCTGTGCAAATGAACATAGCCGCTATCCACATGAATCAGTTGTCCAATGGTATGGCTCGATTTTTCTGACAAAAGAAAAGCCGTCATGTTGGCGATTTCCACCGAAGTGCTTATGCATTGAAAGAAATCCTTGAAGTAATTTCTTTTAATTTTTCCTCAGCATTGGGCAATGTCTGAATTTATTTTGCATATTGAGGCGTGCAGAATAAGGCTACAGCTTTTCCAATTCCACCACCGGTACTACAGCTATTTTCCACATAATCTAAACATAATTTTTCTGTATTTAATTAATCTAATGTCAAAGATTAGAGTGAGACACCTCGTTTCCATGGAATGAAATCATCCTGACCAAGCAGGACAGCCTTAGGAATTACCTCGCCACTTGCTGCTTTAATACAGTATTCCAGTATTTCTTCACCCATTTGGGCTATTGTTTTCTCACCGCTGATAATGCCTCCGGTATCAAGGTCAATGATATCGTTCATTCTTTTCGCGAGTTTGGAATTGGTAGAAATTTTGATCGTTTGTGATATCGGGTTACCAGTAGGTGTTCCCAGACCTGTAGTAAATAAGATCAAAGTAGCACCGGATGCAGTTTGGCCAGAGGTCGCTTCTACATCATTACCTGGTGTGCAAACTAAATTCAATCCCGCTGTTACTGCTGGCTCGGTATAATCGAGTACTCCGGTAACTGGAGAAGTACCGCCTTTTTTGGCAGCGCCTGCTGATTTCATAGCATCTGTTATGAGCCCATCTTTTATATTTCCGGGAGATGGATTCATATGAAAACCGGAGCCTGCTTTTTTCGCCAGATCATTATATGATTCCATTAGGTCAACAAATTTTTTTGCAATATCAGAGTTTACACAGCGGTCAAGAATATCCTGTTCGGCGCCGCATAATTCAGGAAACTCGGCAAGTAGCACTTTGCCGCCAAGTGCTACTAAAAGGTCTGAAGCATAGCCTACTGAAGGATTTGCAGAAATGCCGCTGAAACCATCGCTGCCGCCGCATTTTACTCCAATGGACAATGCGCTTAAAGGTGATGGCTCTCTTTCAGCTTTATTTATTTCTGTTAAACCTATAAAAGTTTGTCTAATGGCATCGCAAATCATTTGCTCTTCACTCTGCGACTTTTGTTGTTCAAAAACGTACATGGGTCTGTCAAATGAAGGATTACGCTTTTTCAGTTCGTCCAAAAAATAGTTTACTTGTAAATGCTGACACCCTAAACTTAGAACAGTAACACCTCCAACATTTGGATGATCTGCATAAGCAGCAAGAAGCGAACTCAATGTGGCGGCATCCTGGCGTGTACCCCCGCATCCACCTGTATGATTTAGAAATTTGATACCATCCACATTTTTAAAGAACCGGTTTTTGGTAATTGAAAAAGTGCTTATGTCAATATCAAAAAGATTTTCATCATGTTGGTAAGCGTGCAATAATTGCCTTGTAAATCCATTGTATTTATCCGAATTCGTATATCCTAATTCTTTCTGTAAGGCCTCCCTGATCACATCCAAATTCCTGTTTTCGCAAAATACCATCGGAATAAATAACCAGTAATTTGCAGTGCCTACCCTTCCATCACTACGTCTATATCCATTAAAAGTGCGATTGACAAATTTAGAAACATCAGGCGTTTGCCAATTATGTACAAATCCTTGATAAGAATATGGGCTTGCTGCATGTTTGGTGTTTTCGGTTGTCATTATTTCACCTTTGCTAATCGCGCACTGTACTTTCCCTACCAGTTTGCCATACATAATTACGTTTTCACCTTCCTGCATGTCGTTCACAAAAAATTTATGTTTTGCCGCAACATTTTGTTGCAGTATTACCCGATTTTCTTCCAATGAAAAAGAGGTTCCGGAAGGGATATCCTGCAATGCCACCAACACATTATCATCCGGATGAATTTTCAAGTACGGTGTCGCTGTAGTTTCTGTCATCATAATCATTAAAAATTTTTTAGCTCAAAAATTGTATCCATACATACATTTACTACTTCAAATTAAGATTGAAATAGCCAGGTTACACTCCGCCCCATTGTCTT
>JBQCFO010000423.1:0-8161 GCA_051959055.1 Ginsengibacter sp.
AAGAAAAGGGCCAAAAACTTTGTGATAATGCAATCTCTATTGATCCATCGCTGAAGAAATACCGCCAAAAAAATGAAATGCCGTCAGGGCTTTAATTAGCTGATGTGCGAATTACCTAATGTGCTGATGAAGGCAGTAAACGAACAAATAAGATGAATTTTTATTCTATATCAGAATCAGAAATCCAAATCAATTCATCATCAGAACATTTACGCTTCTTTGTAAAATATTAAATGCAATTTCAGCCATCAGGTTTTCCTTGTCTAGTGTGGGATTTACTTCGGTAATCTCGAAGCAGCAAATTTTTCGGTTTTGCATGAATTTACTTACAAGATCTTCCGCTTCTCTTTCGCGTAAACCGTTGCTGACAGGTGTTCCTGTCCCTTTTGATATAGAAGAATCGAGGCAATCCACATCAAACGTTACATAAATATCTGTGCATTCTGTAAGAAATCTAAGTGCGGCTCTCACTACATTTTCAGGGCCTTTTCTTCTCAATTCATTCGTCGTGATCACTTTCATTCCATATTTATCAATCAGATTTTTTTCTTCTTTTTCATAATCGCGCAGAGAAATAAAAACGATGTCTTCGGGCAAAACTTTTGGATTTATTTTCCCGATATTTTTTAATTGTTCCCATTCTTTAATTGTTTTTTCATCAGGATCGTGCATTTTACTTTCGATATTGTCTTCTCCGATGGAAGCTGATAAAGGCATCCCATGCATATTGCCTGAAGGCGTAGTAAACGGAGTGTGAAGATCTGCATGCGCGTCTATCCAGATAACGCCAAGGCGGCTATCAGGCTTTGCAAGTTTGATTCCCGCAATGGTGCCTCCGGCAGTACTGTGATCGCCACTGATTACTACCGGGAAAAAATTATTTTTAATCGTTTCTTTTACCGCTTTTGAAACACGGTCATACATCGTTAAAACTCCAGTGATTCTTTTGGCATAGGGAGATTGAATCGGCTCAAATAATAAGCGGTTTTCTGTTTCCACTTTTTCTGATGGAAAATGAACGAAAAAATTGCTCATAAAATCAAGCGCCGCAATTTTAATCGCTTCTACACCGAGGCTCGCTCCGCGTGTACCAGCGCCGATTTCACTGGCAACTTCTATCAGTTTGATATTCTTCATAAATGAAATTAAAAATGATCTTTCTTCACGAAATCCTGTTTCATTTGCAATTTAAACCTTCTCATACTCATCTCAAATTATAAAGAAATTTTTGTGAAACGTTCGGATTTTTTAATAACAGTAAACAAACAAATATCAGGAATTTGTAATCATGTATTTAAGCATAACGGGCAATTATAAACGTAATATCAAACCGGAAGATCATTTTTGAATTCTAAAAACAAGTTCTTTTCATGAAATAAAAAACCTGCAAAAATTTTGCAGGTTCAGAATTAAAATCTAATGTGTTTGTATTAAAATTGCTCTAATTTACTAAAGAAAAAATCTCCTTCAATTTGTGCATTTTCGTCGCTATCACTTCCGTGCACGGCATTTTCACCGATTGATGCCGCATACAATTTTCTGATGGTTCCTTCATCTGCCTGTGCAGGATTTGTCGCACCGATAAGTTTTCTGAAATCTTCAACCGCATTTTCTTTTTCAAGAATGGCAGCAGTGATTGGGCCACGGCTCATGAATTCTACCAATTCCCCATAGAATGGGCGTTCTTTATGAACAGCATAAAATTCACCGGCTTTTGCAGCAGAAAGATGTGTCATTTTCATAGCGGCAATTCTGAAACCAGCTTCGTTAATCATTTTTAAAATCGCGCCTGTATTTCCCTTCGAAGTGGCATCAGGCTTAATCATTGTAAAAGTTCTATTGGTCATTTTTTTTATTTTGGCTGCGAAGGTAAAGTTTAGCAGCCAATTAAACCAAGGTCAAGTTCACGAATTACACAAATTTCACGAATAAAAGCAAACAAAAATTATTTAAAAAGTTCCGGTAATTTGTCGCTAAAGTATCACTACTGGGAAAAAAATTATAATATTGCTACAAGTAAAATAAATGAGGACTCTATTTGAAATATTACCATCATCTTTTGATCCGGAAAATTGCAGCCTGCTTTGTGAAGTAAGTAATGAAGGATTTTCTTTTTTTATAAAAAATGAAGAATCAAATTCCTTTGTAGGTTTCGGAGTTTACCATTATGACAAAAAGAAACCCGCTATTGGTTTTCCCATTGCCCTTCAAATTATTTTTCATCAGAAAGAAATTTTATCAAAAAAATTCAAAAATATTGGTTTGGTTTATTCCTTTCCGGAAAGCGTGCTGGTTCCTTTTTCCTTGTATGAAAGAGAGAAGAACCAGGTATTAATGAATATGATGTTTGGTGACCTGAACCAGGAGGATGTTCTATTGACCGATGTAATATCAGAACGATCGATGTATAACTGTTATCGCATTCCCGGTTCTCTTGCCGAAGTGATTCAAAATCAATTTCCGAATGCGGTAAGCACACATCAATACTCACTTTTATTAAAAACCACCGCTGAAGGATCTGATCAGCTGACTTTAATTTTTTATACGCAAAAAGTGGTTGTCTGCTTTAAAACAGGCGAAGCCTATCAACTGGTCAACTCATTTTGTTATGAAGCGCCTGAAGATGTTTCTTACAATTTATTGAATGTTTGCCAGCAATTAAAAATTGAAGATCCGCCTGTAGTGGTTCATGGATTAATTGAAGAAAATTCCCCCCTTTTTAAAGAGATTTATAAGTATTTCAGTCAAATCTCTTTTGCTCCATTGCCGGTTGAAAATTTCTATACAGATGAAATTTCCAAATTTCCTTCTCATTATTTCAGTCATATCTTTGCAATTGATTCATGCGAATAATCAGTGGAAAATATGGTGGAAGGAAAATAAACCCACCTTCCAAAATGCCGTACACAAGGCCAACGACCGATGTGGCTAAGGAAGGGCTCTTCAATATTATTGAAAATAACATTTCCATTCCTGGAATTAAAACACTTGATATTTTTGGCGGAACAGGTAGCATTAGTTATGAACTTGCATCACGTGGGGCCGGAGATCTTACCATTATAGAAAAAGATCCGAAGATGTTTGAGTTTATCAAAAATAAAATTGCAGAATTTAAAATTGAAAATTGCCAGGTGATAAAAAGTGATGTATTTCGTTTTCTTGAAAATTGCACGGATAAATTTGACCTGATATTTGCCGGTCCGCCTTATGCACTTAAAAATATTGATGATTTGCCACAAATTATTCGTAAAAAAAGTTTATTGGCAAATGGCGGCTGGTTTATACTCGAACATACACCGGCAAATAATTATGAAAATGAATTGATGTTTAAAAGCATGCGTAATTATGGGACTACTGTATTTTCGATTTTTGTAAATAAATAAGAGGATGGTTAGATTGTTAGATTGATTAATTTCAGGAGATTCAGTTTCTCAACAATAAAACACTTCAGCAATACAACAATAATTCACTAATGACGCCGATATTTATTACAGGAACGGGAACTGATGTTGGAAAAACTTTGATTGCTTCCATCGTTACAGAGGCTTTAAAGGCTGATTACTGGAAGCCGGTGCAGGCTGGTTTCGCAGATGGAACTGATTCTTTAAGAATCAAGGATTTTATCTCGAATCATAAAACAAAAATCCATCCTGAATTGTATCTTTTAGAAATGCCGGCATCACCACATTTATCAGCACCAGCAGAAGGAAAAGAAATTAAAATAAAAGAGATTATTAATCATCTGCCCGGAACAAAAAATCAATTAATTATAGAAGGGGCAGGAGGGCTAATGGTTCCTTTAAACAAAAAAGAATTGATTTTAGATCTGATAAAAAAATTAAAAGCACAAGTGATCATTGTAAGCAAAAATGAATTAGGAAGTATCAATCATTCATTGCTTACAGCTGCTGTTTTAAAAAAAGAAAAAATAAAGGTTTTGGGTTGGATTTTTACAGAGGAATATAAAAATTACCAGGAAGAAATAGGCGAGTGGAGCGGGTATCCTGTAATAGCAAGCGTAAAGCATTTGCCTGTTATTTCTAAACAAACCATCAAAGCAGAAGCAAAAATGATGCTTCGAAAATTGAAAAGTTTTTTATGACAAAAATAGAACTGAGAAATATTTTTAAAGAAAAAAGAAAAGCGCTTTCCGTACATGATATTGAAAAATTCAATGATCTTATTCTGATTAATTTTCAAAAATTAAATTTGCCATTTATTAATTCTGTGCACACTTATGTAGCTTCTTTAAAACTCGGAGAACCTGATACAGCAACGATTATAAGATATCTGCAATTTAAAAATCCATTGATAAAAATCGTCATTCCAAAGATTGATATTCATTCAGGAAACATAAGTCATTATCATTTTGATGAGGGCATGGAAATGATCACAAATGCGTATGGAATAGATGAACCGAAAGAAGGTAAATTAATTCCGGAAGATGAAATAGATCTTGTGTTAATACCATTGCTTGCATTTGATAAAAAAGGTTTTAGGGTTGGTTTTGGGAAAGGATATTATGATAAATTTCTTGCCCGTTGTAAACCAAATGTTATTAAAACAGGATTAAGCTTTTTTGATCCCGTCGATGAAATAAAAGATATTTCCGGCTTTGATATCCCTTTAAATTTTTGTATTACTCCAAAAGAAATATTTTCGTTTTCGTTGTGAAAATGATATATATTTTATTAAATCAAAAAATCATTCATGCTCAAAAGTTTCCGGTATATTTTGCTCCCTTTCTCATTTCTTTACGGTGGTATTATATGGGTGCGGAACAAACTTTTCGATAAAAGCATTTTAAGATCTGCGACATTTAATTTCCCACTAATATGCGTTGGAAATCTTGCGGTGGGCGGTACCGGTAAAACTCCTATGGTGGAATATCTGATAAAGATGCTTCAGGATAAATATAACGTAGCCACATTAAGCCGTGGATATAAAAGAAAAACAAAAGGATTTGCTATCGCAAATGAAGAAACCCTTGCCGTGGATATTGGTGATGAACCAATGCAGCTTCATAAAAAATTTCCCGGAATAACCGTAGCTGTGGCCGAAGAAAGAGTGGTTGGAATTCCACAACTGCTTTTTGAAAAACCACAAACAGAAGTAATTATCCTCGACGATGCATTTCAACATAGAGAAGTTAAAGCAGGTTTAAATATCTTGTTAACGGATTATAATAATCTTTACAACAAAGATATTCTGCTGCCAGCAGGGGATTTGCGTGACATAAAGAGCAGCAGTAAAAGAGCACAAATCATCATTGTAACCAAATGTAAGGCTGACCTGAATGAAGAAGAAAAAAATGACATCACAAAGGAATTAAAACCATTACCATATCAAAAAGTTTTTTTTACTACAATTGCGTATGGACATTTATATCATCTGTTTACAAAAGAAATAAGCGAACCGGAAAAGGAATCGGAGGTCCTTTTGATTTGCGGAATTGCAAATCCGGAACCATTAAAAAAGCTGCTGACTCATGCAGTGGCTTCTTATGAACTTTTGCAATTCAAGGATCATCATATCTTTACTACCGATGATCTTAAAGACATTAAACAGCATTTTTCCAAAATAGTAAATTGGAAAAAAATAATGGTTACCACCGAAAAAGACGCAGTACGGCTCACAAAATTCGAAAAAGAATTGGCATCATTCCCCATTTATGTTTTACCAATGGAGCATCAATTCCTTTTTAATCAGCAAGCGGAGTTTGAATCGCTGGTTCTTGATTTTATTCAATCTTTTGAAAAAGTTGCTATTGATGAATAAGGGGAATTATTTTTAAATCCGCTAGTCATCAATTCCCTTGCCTTTCAGAATGTTTGTTATATATTTTTCAATCCTTGCTTCACGCGTTTTGGATAGTTTTGGTTGGGAAAAATAAAAAATGTATGCTTTTTGCCGGCCAGGAGTTAAGGCTTCAAAAGCAGATTTCAACTCTTTGTTTGCATCTATTTTTATTTGAAATTCCTCTGGTATGGAATAATCCGATGTCCTTTTTAAAGGCACTTTCAAACCCGCTTTTTCAACTTCAATTGCTTCAAAAATATATGTTTTGAGTATGGGTTCCATTTCTATAATTTGTTCAATATTCGTGAAACGTACCTGCCGGGCCGACTGAACATTTTCTGTTTGTTGGATAAGAATTGTTTTGGGATCCTTCAATAAAACTCCCTTGAAAAACAGAAGCGCACAATACTCTTTGAAACCGTGAATTAACACAACATTCTTTTTTTGAAAAGTGTAACAAGGGACACCCCATTTCAATTCTTCTGTCAGTCCGCAATCCAGAGCGAACATACTCAATTCCTCAAATTCTTTTTGCCATTTTTTTGCATTACTAAAGAAAAAATCGACCCTCGGATTCATTGGGGCTTTTATGTTCATCTTGTTTGTTTTTTCTGCCATAAATTATTTTTTACTCATAATTTCCTGTATCCGGTTATGGGCCATATTAATGCCTTGAGCAAACGGCAACTTCAGCACCTGATCTCTTTGTGCTCCGGATTCATATATTACATGCATATTCAGTTTACTTCGATCGTCGGTAAGCTTTTCAAATTCATAAATCTCAAGCTGAACACCAAAAGGAGTGTTGTTCATTTCAAAAGTTCGAATGATCTTCCGGTTAGGAACAAACTCATGAATCACTCCATTTGCTTCAAATACTACATTTCCTTTGCCATCCGATGTTTCAAATTGATAACTGCCATTTTTTTTACTCTCAAGATTTATGACTTTTGTTCCCATCCATTGAGTGATAAATTCTGCTTCAGCATATGCCTTAAAAAGTAATTCCAAAGGCAAATCGAATTCCCGGATAATCGTTAATTCCTGTTTGCCTTCCAACGCATTGATTTTTGTTTTCTGTTCCATGTTATTTGTTTTTATATTTTTTCATAATGGTTTCTAATTTATTAAACCTGTCATCCCACATCTTGCGGAATGGTTCAATAAAGTCGGCTATTTCTTTCATCTTCCCAGGATTTAAATGATAATAAATTTCTCTTCCGTTTTGCTCTTGTTCCAGTAATTCACATTCGGTCAGTATTTGCAAATGCTTTGAAATCGTTGGCCTTGCAGAATCAAAGTTTGAGGCAATTGCACCTGCTGACATCGATTGTACTGCTACCAGTAGTAGGATAGCCCTACGTGTCGGATCTGCAATTGCTTGAAAAACATCTCGTCGTAAATTCATTGTGTAGCTATTTGACTACAAATATATGTGTAGTTATTTAACTACACAATTTTTTTTTTTCTTTTAATTTTTTATTTCATAAAAATTCTGGGAATTATTAATAAAATAAAGCGACCGATATTTTTTTAATTTCATGTTTTTCTTTTATAAAAACCTGAAAAGATTCGTTTAATAGATATTTTGCCTGTTGAATCATTTTTTTAACCAGTAATTTCTTTGTTTAACATAATACCTGATTTTTTTACCTATAATTTATATTATGTTAAGTACAATAGTAGAAGTATGCTCAACTTCATATCATTATCTTCCCTTCCTTCTGCTTTTACTGGAATTTTAAATCCAGATCCAGTAAACAAACAAATAATATCGAATCTTATTTTCATCAAATTAAAAAACCCTGAGTTTCTTCAGGGTTTTTATTAAGTATTGAAGTAGAAAAATCAGTTTACAAATTTAGCGTCAGCCTGATCATATTTATCCTGGTATTCTTTCAGGTGTGTTTTATCACCAAGGCTTTGGTAAATATTTTGCATCAAATTTACAACCGACTTATATCTGGATTTCTCAGATTTTTTGTAACCTCCTTCCAAACTGCTCATGGCCTTTTCTGCATAAGGTATCGCTTGTTTTAAAAACGCATCTCCCTGATCGGAAAGGTCTTTCTTTTGTTTTTGCTGATCAGGAGTTAATTTAGCTCCTTTTATTTTTCCTGCGTCTTCCAGGGTAGTAATTCCTTTATTGTAATAAAATTGGGCATACAATAAATTTACACTTGAATTTGACGGTTCCAATGCTAAAGCTTTGTCAAGTTGTGATTGTAAACTAGCCATTAAATTATCTTTATTTGGAATCACCGTGCCTTCATCCCCATTATATAAATAACTAAATATTTCTGTAGCGTAATTTAGATGGTAACGCAGGCTGTCCGGATGTTTGGCGGTCAGCTCATCATAT
>JBQCFO010000424.1:0-5185 GCA_051959055.1 Ginsengibacter sp.
ATTGAAAATGTAAAGCTTCACATGGGTGGGATGCATAATGTGGAAAATGCAATAGTTGCAATTTACATAGCAGCCTACCTGGAAATTAATCCTATTAAAATTATAAACGCTATCGGAACATTCAAAGGTGTTAAAAGGAGATTTGAATACATTATTAACCCGATGGAAGCACTGACCCATAAATATAATGTCATTTATATTGATGATTATGCACATCATCCTGCTGAATTGAATGCCTTGATAAGAGGTGCTAAAAGTTTATTCAGATTTAAAAAATGTACCGTTATTTTTCAGCCGCATCTTTTTTCAAGGACAAAAGATTTTGCAAAAGAATTTGCTGAAAGCCTTGATATGGCTGATAGAATTTTACTTCTGCCGATTTATCCGGCAAGAGAATTACCAGTTGAAGGCGTTACCAGTGAATTGATTTTAAAAGAAATGAAAAATAAAAATTCCACAGTCATTTCTAAAGAAGGTCTGTTAGAATATCTGGGGGGCGATTATTTGAAATCGGTTCAGGAAAGCAGCAATGGAGAAGTATTAATTACAGCAGGAGCCGGTGATATTGATAAATTGATTCAACCAATAAAAGAAACATTAGAGAATACGAATTAAAAAATGGGCAATAATAAAAAATACACATTCAAAAAAGTTTTGGTTGTATCAGTATGGTTATTACTGATATCCGGAACTGTTGTGCTATTGATTGCCGCCATGACCAAAAAGAATAACGACCAGATTACAGGAGTTGAAATAAAAATATCGGGAGTTCAGAATAATTATTTTATCAGCAAAAAAGATGTGATGGAGATGCTGGAAAAAGTGAATGGCGGCAAGCTGGATAAATCAACTGTCAATTCCCTTGATCTTACAGCGATGGAAAACCGTTTGGAAAAAGATCAGTGGATAAAAAAGGCTGAAATATTTTATGACAACAATAATGTGTTACAGGTAAAGATTTCTGAGCGCGAACCGGTAGCAAGAATCTTTACCATTTCAGGCGCTTCATTTTATATTGATAGTTCTTTGACAAGGTTGCCTTTGAGTGATAAATTTTCCGCGCGTCTTCCCGTGTTTACCGGCTTCCCGACAGAAGTGCGGATTCTAAAAAAACGGGATAGCCTTCTTTTGAATGACGTGAAAATATTGAGCGAATATATTGGCTCACATCCATTCTGGATGGCTCAGATAGATCAGATTGATATTACACCTGCAGGCGATTTTGAAATGATTCCAAAACTTGGAAACCAGGTGATTCGTTTTGGAGAGGCGAATAATTACCAGGAAAAATTCAACAAGTTACTGGCATTCTACAAACAGGTACAAACAAGAATCGGCTGGAATAAATATTCTGTTCTCGATATCCGGTTCAAAAACCAGGTGATAGGGATAAACCGAAATGCAGCAGAAATAAAATCTGATTCTTTGCGATCTATTCAAATCATGAAAAACCTGATTGAAGAGGCAAAAAAGAATTCAAACGATTCAACAAAAATTCAATTGCCAACTTCATCTGATGATAATGAAAGAGTAAATAGTTCGCCCGTTTTAGATAACGTACCCAATGAAACAATAAATACCAATCAAATGCCGGTAACAAAGACTTCCGAAGAGAAGATTAGTCCTGCGCTTCCTGTCCATGATCATGAAAAACCTTTTTTAAAAAAATCAAATACATCAGAAAATAAGACAGTAAAGCCTTCATCATCCAATAAAAAACCGTTATCCAAAGACGAAAAAAAGACGCCGATAAAAAAGCCGGTAGAGAAGAAACAGATTGAAAAGCCAAAAGAAGAAACAAACAGAGTGCCGAAGGCAGTGATGCCGGCGAAGAGTGATTATTAAAGAATTAAGAATTAAGAATTAAAATCAGGAATTAAAATAAACATAGTACAACCACAATCTTTGATGAAAAGATAAAAAAACACACACATGAACAACGAACAACCCATTATCGTAGGCCTGGACATTGGTACTACTAAAATTGCCGCCATTGCCGGAAGAAAAAATGAATTCGGCAAACTCGAGATTCTTGGCTTTGGACGTGCTAACAGCAACGGTGTACAACACGGCATGGTGTTGAACATTGACCAAACCATAAAAGCTATTCAAACGGCTCTGGAAAACTGCTATGCCAGCAATCCGAATTTACCAATAACAGAAGTGTATGTGGGCATTGCGGGTCATCACATTAAAAGCCTTCAAACGCGCGGCGACATTGTAAGACAGAACACCGAAGAAGAAATTATGCAATCTGAAATTGATCAACTGGTCAATGATCAATATAAAACTTACATTCCTGCTGGCGATCAAATCATCGATGTAATTCCGCAGGAATTTACGGTAGATAATTTTCAAAATATTCCTGATCCGATCGGATATAGCGGCGTAAAAGTGGGTGCAAATTTTCACATCATTACCGGCGATAAAAACGCAATCAGAAATATAAACCGTAGCGTAGAGAAAGCCGGATTAAAAATACAAGATCTCGTGCTTCAGCCGCTTGCCTCTGCTGCCGCTGTAATGTGCGATCACGACCTTGAAGCCGGTGTTGCTATAGTAGATATAGGCGGTGGTACGACCGATTTGGCTGTTTTTTATGAAGGAATTTTAAAACATACAGCGGTAATTCCTTTCGGTGGAGAGAATATTACCAATGATATTAAAATTGGATTGGGGGTTTTAAAAACACAGGCAGAACAAATGAAAGTTCAGTTTGGAAGTGCACTCGCTGATGAAGCAAAATCAAACACATTTATTACAATTCCTGGTTTGCGGGGTATGGCTGCGAAAGAAATTAGTGTAAAAAACCTTGCAGCAATTATCCAGGCTCGTATGAGCGAGATAATGGATTTTGTGTCTTATAATTTGAAACAGATAGGGCTGGATAACAGAATGCTGAATGGTGGTATAGTGCTTACTGGCGGTGGCTCGCAGCTCAAACATTTAATCCAGCTTACAGAATATGTTACCGGTTTGAACGCCCGCATCGGATATCCGAATGAACATCTTGCAGCCGGTCATATTGAAGAATTGGCAAAGCCAATGTATGCAACCTGTCTCGGTTTGATTTTAAAAGGATACAATGATTATGAAAATAAAAGGAAGCAGTTCGAACAAAAATTTGCTAAGATTTCTATTCCACAAGGCCTGCAATCTCAATTAGAGGAAACGGCGGTTGAAGAGCCGGAAGAAAGAATCAATGTAGTGAAGCCCAGGAAAACTTTGAAAAGTTTTTTGGATTCCTGCAAAAACGGATTAATAGAAATGTTTAAAGACGAAGGAGATTCAGAATTATAAAACACCATAAAAACAAACCCATTAAACAAACAATCTCTTTATTTCCCTAAAAAAGTAAAGAGATTCATCACTAACCAAAAAAAATAAAATACCCTTAGGGGGAACAAGGAGGAACCTTACTATGATTCAATTTGATTTGCCCAAAGAGCAATCGTCTATCCTGAAAGTAATAGGTATAGGCGGTGGTGGCAGCAATGCTGTAAACCACATGTTCAATCAGAATATTGACGGAGTAAATTTTATTATTTGCAACACGGATGCGCAGGCGATAACGACAAGTAAAGTGCCGAATAAAGTACAGCTTGGCCCTCATTTGACGCAGGGATTAGGAGCGGGTGCCAATCCGCAAATCGGCCGCGAGGCTACAGAAGAAAGTCTCGAAGAAATAAAAAAGATTCTCGAAGTAAATACGAAAATGGCGTTTATTACTGCGGGGATGGGCGGTGGTACCGGAACGGGTGGTGCTCCCATCATTGCAAAAATTTGTAAAGATCTCGGCATTCTTACGGTAGGGATTGTAACGACACCTTTCGGCTATGAAGGTAAAAAAAGAATCGCCCAGGCGCAGGAAGGAATTAATAAATTAAAGGAGAATGTAGATACGCTATTGGTGATCAGTAATGATAAATTGCGTCACCAGTTTGGCAATCTTACCATGAAAGCGGCTTTTGCAAAAGCAGATAACGTATTGGCTACTGCTGCAAAATGTATCACAGACGTCATCAACAGTACCGGCCAGATAAATGTAGATTTTGCAGACGTTTGTACCGTAATGAGAAACGGCGGTGTGGCCATTCTCGGAAGCGCAGAAGCGGAAGGTGAAAACCGCGCTCAGAAAGCGATTGAGCAGGCATTGAATTCTCCTTTATTAAATGATAAGGACATCAAAGGTGCTAAATGGATACTGATTAATATCAATTCCGCACAGGGAGAATTTGAGTTTACCATGGATGAAGTAGATACGATTCAAAGCTACCTACTCAGCCAGGCAGGAGAAGATTCTGATGTAATCCTGGGATTGGGTTATGACAGCTCGCTTGCCAATAAAATCGGTATAACGCTGATTGCAACAGGTTTTGACCACAAAGAACCTTTTGATAAAATAGAAGAACCGGTTGAAGAAGTGAAAAAAGAAAATGAAAAAGTCGTTGTGGTTTTACAGGAAGAAAAAAAGAAGCCAAGCCAACCGCTTTTTCTTTTTGATGAAAAAAATGAATCACTGATAAATAAAAATGAAGTGATTAAAGAAGAAAAAGTTGTTGAGCAAAAAGAAAACGTTTTTAAAGCTTTGAAAGACGAAGATGTATTTGCCGCTTTGCATAAGGAAGACGAAGAAGCGCAGAAAATGGCGCCAAAGATCGTGGAAGTCCGACAGGAAGAAATCGTAAAACCACGAATCGTGCATGAGAAAATTACTGTTGATAAATCGTCTGAAACTATTGTGCGTTTCGAATTATCTTCGGACCTCAATCCGTTACCTCTGAAAACTGAATCTGTTGACCAGAACAAGACAGAAGCATTAAATCAATCAGAAAAAAAAGACATTAATAAAGAGGCTAGCACCGTCCCAACGTCAGGCGGTTTTTTGGCTAAACCAAGGCAGATTTATGCCGAGGAAAAGCCAACCAACAAATCCGAAAGTCTTGATAAACCAACCCCGTTGACCATTTCAAAACAGGAAGACGAGCCTGTCGAAGAAATGCAATTGGTGGTGAAAAATTTCAATGATGCGGTGGAGGAAACTCAGGAAAAGAAAGTACACCAAACAATGCCATTCATGAAGTCAACTGTTGAGGAACCGCCGATGGCGGACGAAGCAGGAGAACAAAAGCGCCGGGCTATGGAACGCATTGCAAAGTTGAGGAACCTTTCCTTTAACGTAAAC
>JBQCFO010000425.1:0-6145 GCA_051959055.1 Ginsengibacter sp.
AGGGTAATAAGGTCAAACAAAATAATTTTTCTCATGTGGCAATAATTTAAAATGATGATGCAAACGTAGATTGAAATTCAATTTTTAAAAGGGTGCAAATACGGCAATGTAAAGGGTTGATTACGACAAAATATTCTTCTACATTTGCTTTATAAAAGAACAGCAAATGAAGCATATAACCATTCTCGCCAATGCCACAAGCAATCTCGGAAGCATTGATAATCCACGCCGTGCTTTCCTTGCAGTCAATCATTATTTGCAACAAAAGGGTGAAGATTCGTTGTTTAAAGTGGAGATCGCCGGATGTTCAAAATCAATTCTTTTGGAGAATGGAGTGTGCACGATTCATCCTGATATAGAAATAAAAAATCTGAAAAAGACAGACCTCATCATCATTCCCGCGATTGAAGGTGATATTAAAAAGGGAATGGAACAAGGCCACGATTGCATGGACTGGATCGTAGAACAATACAGAAACGGGGCAGAGATTGCAAGCCTTTGTGTTGGTGCATTTTTACTGGCTGCTACTGGTTTGCTGAATGGAAAAAGCTGCTCTACTCACTGGCGTGCGGCGAATGATTTTGCCAAAATGTTTCCTGAAGTAAACCTGGTAACTGAAAAAGTAATTACTGACGAACAAGGTATTTACACGAGTGGCGGCGCTTTTTCTTCCGCCAATCTTATCTTATATATCATCGAAAAATATGCAGGAAGAGAAGCTGCAATTAATTGTGCAAAAAATTTTCAGGTGGATTTAGACCGGCATACACAATCGCCCTTTATAATTTTTCAAGGCCAAAAAGGTCACCAGGATGAGCAGGTAAAACAGGCGCAGGAATTTATTGAAAAAAATTACCGTGAACGGATTACGGTAGATCAGCTAACATCCATGCTTGCATTGAGCCGCAGAAACCTTGAAAGAAGGTTTAAGAAAGCAACAGCAAACACATTGATACAATATATTCAGCGGGTAAAGATAGAAGCCGCAAAAAAACATTTTGAAGGCAGCGGAAAAAATGTAAATGAAGTGATGTATGATGTTGGTTATTCTGATAACAAATCATTCCGTACGGTATTCAGAGATATTACCGGACTTTCACCGGTAGAATACAGGAATAAATATAATAAAATGATTGCGATGAATTAGAAGAAATGCTGAATGTATCTGGCTTGTCTTTATACCAAAGACACTACTCACGTTTGTTTCCAAAAAAGATTATTACTGATTTTTCCATTTTATTTTTTAAGGCAACCTTTTACCTTCAACCTGCATTTATCTTTTTATAAACATCTTCAGGCATTTTTTATGGATATATCTCAACTAATCAAAGAAGCTAAGGAGGGAAGTACTGGCGCACAGAAATGTCTCTTTGATGAAATGGCAAATAAGTTATTGATCGTTTGCCGGCGATATGTAAAGAATCCGCAAGATGCAGAAGAAATTATGCTGGATGGATTTTATAAGTTCTTTAAAAATTTATCATCATTCAGTTACCAGGGCGATGCGGCCTTATTTGCCTGGATGAAAAAAATAATGATCAATGAATGCCTTATGTTTCTACGAAAGAAAAATGTGTTTACCATTTCATCTGATTTAGCCGCCGAAGAAATTTCCTTGAACGAAGAAGCCCTGGACAATTTATCTGCAGCGGAAATTTTTAATTTGATAATTCAACTGCCGGTTGGCTATCGGACGGTTTTTAATCTTTATGAAATAGAAGGAATGAGCCATAATGAAATTGCCGGATTGCTCCATATTTCAGAAGGTACTTCAAGGTCTCAATTAAGTAAATCAAAAGTTTTGTTACAAAAAATGTTGATGAAAAAAGGAATAGATTATGTCAAACGAAAATCACAACAGCACCCATAACTGGAAAAGCAAACTGGACGAATTAGAAAGTCTGCCTGGTGAAATGATGCAGGATAAAAAGGTAGCCTGGGAAAAAATCCAAGTAAGATTGGAAGAGAAAAAACCACAAAGAAAAGCGATGTGGTACTGGATTGCAGCTGCTTGTATTTCAATTTTATTTATCATTCCCTTTTTTATTCCTCATAAAAAAAATTATCGGTTGTCTGACTCTGAACAAAAACAAAATCAACATGAAAAGCATGTTCCTCTTGCAACAGTAAATGATAAAAAAGATTCCGTTACTGATGATAATTCCCGGCTGCCGGAAAAGAATGTTGCGGTTATTTTTGACAAATCAAATGAGATAGCAAATAAAAATATCGGCGAAAATAAAAAAGATCAACTTCGCCTGTATGATACCGTTAGTACACGAAATCAAATAACTGAAACCATACCTGACTCTTTGCAAACCATAGATACTTCTTCCGGCATTGCATCAACAATGCAAGCAAAAAAAAGGTTGCCAGTTGTTCATATTAATGAGTTAGCAGATCCTGATAATGTGCCACAGGTGGCACGCAGTTCGGAAAAACCATCTGTTCATTTCTTGCAACTGGCCAGCCAGGAAGTGTATAATAGTTCTGCGGTTTCAATAATGAAGAATTTTGTCACGATAAATTTTAAAACTTCTCCAAACTAAAATAAGATGAAAAAGTTAACCATCGTATTGATGCTTTTAATAAGCATCCCGGTAGGCCTTTACGCACAAATCAAGACCGCCAGTAAAAGCGATAAAGCTTTTGCAGTGCCTGAAAATATCATTATAGTGCGTCGCGTTTATATTGATTTTGGGAAGAAAAATAAACTCAAAATTGAATTGACAGATTTATCGGATCTCCAAAGAATTGCTGATATGGATTCGCTCCTTCAGATTTTTAAAAATGATATGGCTCCTTTAAAAGATTCCTTTTTGAATCCGCTTACTTCCAAAAAAGTGGATTATATGGCTGATGCAAAAGGCAGAAAAAAAATCAGATTTCAGCAATTTCAACCTGAGGGCGCAAGTTTCCTGCTCGACAATGGAGAACTGGCTTCGCTTAGAACAGAGCAGGACACAATTAATATTATTGGCGTTATTACCGATCCTCCAAAACCGAAAGATCGTATTAGCCGAACCAATCCACGCTATTATCATTTGACCTTTTATTTAAATAATATAGAGGAATTGGCGAACTATATGAATGGGACTTTAAATGAAAAAATTAAAACGATTCAAAATAATATTAGTGGTAAATGGCCCACTGTTTTAGGAACTGGCTATCATTATATTAAAAATGACAAGACAGTCTTCGCAGATCACCCGAAAGGCTTCACGAATGCAGGGATAGGAGATTTTCTAAATGGATATGTAAGCGTTAACGTACAGAATTATAAAAATTATTTTGTCCCGTCTTTCAGTGTAGGAACGGAATTAACACTAACAAACGGGGATAGAAACTTCAAGTGGGTACCGGGATTATTTTGGGAACCTCACTTCTTATTTGCAAAAGATGCTGATGGCAAACTGCACACTTACAGAAATGATTTTCTTACACTCAGTTATGGCCAGGGTGGAACTACTGATCATGATCCCCGGAAAGATTTTTCATTCAGCGCAGTATTTTCCCTCGGATATCTTATTCACAGAGAAGGAGAATTTATTGATAAACATACTTTTCGTTTAGGTGCCGGTAAACTGAAATTATTAAAAACAACTATCGAACCTTCCATGTATTTCAATAATTTTTTCAAGGGCGTTACACCCGGAATCAGAGTCAGCCAGACCTTTTAGCAATACAGAGACACTTTCGGAGTTGATGAGTGATGAGTTATGATCATTATTTTCCGTTGACTAAAAAGATTACATCATCAAAATCAGTCCGATTAAAATAAGGGAAATACATATCATTAAAGAAGAATTGCCTTTTAAGGGTCTACTCCTTAAAGACGAATAAACTACTTCGTCGCCCACCGGATTTATTCCTGGCAGGTTGCTTCTCAGCAGAGCCCGCTTCCGCTTAATCCGGCAAAAACAAATTTAATAAAAGTCTGTTGTTTAATTTAAAAGTTCTTATATGCACCTTACCGTTAATTATTTGTTGCAGCAATTTTGGCTCTATATCAAAATTGTCTGTCAAAGCAGAATGCAAGGTGCATTGTAAAATTTAAAAAAGACCATGCGACCTTTTTGAAACAGAAAAGTGCTCGTTCATTGAAGCGTGCTTTTTTATTGAATACCAGACATTAAATGAATAAAATTATCGGAAGAGAATAAACTATAAAAAAAGTTGTTCACTGATGCAGCGTTTTCTCATCATTGAAACAAATAAGGTGAATTTGTATTTTTAAAATAGACAAAATGAAAGATTTATATAAAAATTTGAGAAGCTATTTCTTCAGCTTTTATTAATTCATCTTCATTAATATTTTTCAAAAAACCCAGTTGTTTAAAATAAGGAATCATCCATTCGGAATTCATATTTCCAACCAATACATCATTGGCCATTGGGCAACCACCAATTACTTTCAAAGCGCCATCAAAGCGCAGGCAACCATTTTGCAAAGCGGCTTCAATTTTTTCTTTCCAGTTAAAACTGGTTGAATGAAGATGAACTCCTGTTTCAATATCAGGAAATGCAGCGATTGTTTTTTTTACCAATGAAGCAATGTGTGCGGGCTGTGCAAGTCCGACAGTATCTGCCAAAGAAATGATTCTTATCCCCGCGCCTGCTATTTTATTTACCCATTGCAAAACAATTTTTTCATCATATACATCATTGTACGGATTTCCAAAAGCCATTGAAATATAAACGACTAATTCTTTATTACTTTTATCGCAGATATTTTTTATTTCTTTTACCATTTCCAAAGATTTTTCGATCTTACTATTTGCATTACGCATTTGAAAAGTAGGTGAAATTGAAAATGGAAAACCGAGATATGAAATTTTTTCAAACTCTGCTGCATCTCTTGCTCCTCTTACGTTTGCAATGATGGCGAGAAGTTTGGTTTTATTATTTTCTACATTCAGTTTTCCAATTACTTCGCCCGTATCTGCCATTTGAGGAATGGCTTTTGGAGATACAAAACTGCCAAAATCAATTGTATCAAAACCAACTTTTAGGAGTTGATTGATGTATTCAATTTTTTTTTCTGTTGGAATAAAATCTTTCCAGCCCTGCATTGCATCGCGTGGACATTCTATTAATTTGATTTGATTTGTGCTCAACTTAATAATTTAATAATTCAATAATAAAATAATTAAATTAACCTCTGTTTCATCGCTTCATACAAGATCATTCCCGTTGCCACAGAAACATTCAAGGATTCAAAATCTTTTTGCATCGGAATCTTAAACTTCGCATCACATATTTTATAAAGCGATGATTGAATTCCTTTGTCTTCGCTTCCCATTATAATTGCGGATGGTTCTTTGAAATTAATATCAAAAACATTATCTGTTGCAGTCATTTCACTTGCAAAAACCCTGATGCCGTTTAAATGCATTTCATCAATTGCATTGTGCAAAGTTTTTACCCGGCATACCGCAATATTTTCAAGAGCTCCCGCAGAAGTAGTGATGGCATCTTCGCCCAACGCTCCTACGCCTTTTTCAGGAATTACAATCGCATGAACACCACAGCAGTAGGCAGTTCTGGCCAAAGCGCCAATATTTCTGATATCAGTAATACCATCCAGCATTAACAAAAGAGGCGTTTCTCCACTTTCAACAATAAATGAAATGACATCCTGAAGGTTTTGATATTTTATTTTTGATTTAACCGCGATACATCCTTTTGCATTTTCAAGATTAAAATTTCTTATTTTTTCAAAAGGCACTTTGTTTACAGGAACTTCAAATTCGCCTGCAACATGTTTTAATTCATTTGCTTCGTCAGAAGAAATATTATTCTGCAAATAAATTCTTTCCAGTTGTTCGCCATTTTGCATGGCATGAATAACGGCTGGAATTCCGCCAATTAAAAGGCTTTTTTTCGGGCGATGTTGTTGGGTAAATGTTTTGTGGTGTGTTCTCAAATTCGATTTTTTTTAAAGGTCTTCAAATTAAGCAAATAAGATAAATAACGATTAGCATTTTAAATTTTTATTTTGAAAAATCTTTTGCTTGCGTCCAAATGCAATGCCTGCGAAGATCCGGTTTGAATGCGATTCTTCGCCAGGTTTATCACCGAAGGCTTACCTTATTTATTTTTATATTTGCCATTCTTGTTGCCGTAGTTAACTGCCAAAATCTAT